>NZ_JAUBVK010000044.1:0-52440 GCF_036705795.1 Microcoleus sp. ARI1-B5 | reverse complement strand
GGTGCTGGAGTCGTTGCAGCCGAAGGTGCTGGAGTCGTTGCAGCCGAAGGTGCTGGAGTCGTTGCAGCCGAAGGTGCTGGAGTCGTTGCAGCCGAAGGTGCTGGAGTCGTTGCAGCCGAAGGTGCTGGAGTCGTTGCAGCCGAAGGTGCTGGAGTCGTTGCAGCCGAAGGTGCAGCAGCTACAGCGGGTGGCTTAGGTGCTGGAGCAATACTTCCTGTTGCACTTGCTGGCGCTGCGGGTATCGCTGCTGGCATAGGGCTTGACAAAGGTGTCAATTATTTGGGTCAGAAAATTACAGGAGATGACAAGGGTGACTACTCAATTTCAAATGGGATAGCCAAAAAGCTAACTTCTACTGATCAAGCCCTGACTTCCTTATGGGCTGATCCATCCAAGCCTGAGTATACACAAACAATAGGTAGGCAACTTGCCAATTGGTTAACTCCAACAATGAATGAGCAGCCCACGAATCAGAATCCCTCCCCAGCCCAATTACCTGAGCAAGAAGGGCAGAACCCTGCTCCCGCGATTGATCCAACAACTGGCGAACCAGTTCAAGCTCCAGCCAATCAGCCTGACACTCCAGCAATTGATCGTGTGACTGGTGAGCCACTTCAAGCTCCATCGAATCAAGACGACAATCAAGAAGATCTTGACACGATGTCGAAAACTGGTCGGAAGAAGAGTAAAGATGTCATTGAGAATCAAAAAACTAGGGTTGAAGAAATAAGACGACAGAGAGATGCTCTTAGAAGTAAGCCAAACAAAACCCCTGAGGATAAGGAACAGATAGACAAGATAGATAAAGCGCTCAAGAAGGCAGAAAATGATCTTAGAGCTTCAGAAAACCACGCTCAGAAAAGCCAAAAGCCAGCCACGAGAAACTAAGTAATTATGCTTTTTACATTTTTTATAGAGAAAGAAGGCTCAACAATAGTTGAGCAGATCGAGAGCACGGATGTTGAAGGCGCTTTAATCTCTTGGAGTAGATGTTCGGAAACTAAACCAAAGTTCACACTTGGCTCCTTAAAGTACCAAAATGAGCCTACACCTGTTGCGGGACGTAAAAATGTGTGGTGTTTTAGTGGTGTAGATGATAACGATATATCATTCTTAATCCATATAATTGCTACCGTGTCTGATACAAATTCTTTTTCGACTTCATGATATAGGGCCCTCAGCTCGCCCGTAGGTTGGGTTGAAGCATGAACCCTCCGTTTCACTCCGCCCAACATCCTCAAGTGACAAAAGAGGGATAAGTTCCGTCTAACCGAACGTTTAGTCAATCGGCGCGATCGCACCCTACACAAACATCAATCCGCTTTAGGCGGCAATTCAATTGGCGACAGTCTATCTGGATTAGAAGGTGATGGTGCAGCACCTCCGGGTGGGGTTCCTCCGGGCGCGCGGCCTCCGGGCGCGCGGCCTCCGGGTGCAGTTTCTCCGGGTGCGCTTCCTCCGGGTGTAGGTGTTTGGGGTTGAGTTAAGCGGCTGAATTCAACGGTGTCGATCGTCACTGATTGGGTTTTTTGTTCGCCAGCTTTATTAGTTACTTTCAGCGCGATCGTGATGCTGCTGGGAGGCTTACTCAGCGTCAAAGTTTTAGCGCCTTCGGGTTTTTGAACATCTCCAAACGGCAACAATTCAACTTTAATATCTTCACCATCTCCTACTTTCCAAGATACAATAATATCGACGGGTTTTCTGTCTTTATTAATTTCATAAACGTATTTCGGCTTTTCGCTAACATCCCGACCGTTGATTTTAAAATAAACAATATTGACGGGAGTAGCTGGCTTGGGCGGCTGGGGCGGTACGGGTTTAATTTTAACAGTTGGCGTGTTTTTAGCAATCTCTGTGTCTCCCTCTGCTCGATCGGGAATTACGGTCAATTTAAACGTGTAATCACCCGCTTGCTTGGCACCTGTCGGCAGGTTTTGGCAAATCAAGTTATTTGTTAAAGTACAAAAGTTTCTTAGTTGTAGCGGCAAGGTATTATTAATAGGATAACGCTGTAAGGGGCTGTTAACCGAACCGTCAGGAGCTAAACTTATCAGCCTTAATTCTCGAATTCGATCTGCCTCGCTAATTTTCCAATTGAGTAAAATTTGTTCTTTTTTAGCAGCTTCATACAAGGGTTTAGTCGAGGAAATGTCGGTAATTTTCGGTACGGGTAAGGGTTGAACTGTAATGCTATCTGTTTCTTGAGTATCTGAGGGTTGGTTAGGATTTTGCAGGGAAAATACTTGTAATTTGTAAGTATAACTTCCCGCTGCGGTAGGTGTAAAGCGGATATTTTCACAGGTAACAATATCTACATCTAAGTTATTCGCAGGTTCAGTGCTTGCAGGAGGATTTGGCTGAGCGATCGAAGGACTCGATCGCTGAATTTTACATTGACTCAGCGGCAAAGTATTTTGCATCATTGAACCATCACTTCCTTGTTGAATGATTCTCATTTCTTTGATTTGGCTGGGGTGACTGAGCCGCCAATTTAAAAACACGGGTTCTTTATATTCATAATTGGCTTTGTTAGGTAAAATTTTGTCGAGGACTTTGGGAATAGGCGAAGGCTGAAGGGCGATCGTATCGGTTTGTTTGGTATCTGAAGGTTGGGTGGGATTTTGCTTGGAAAATACTTCGAGTTTGAAAGTATAATCTCCGGGTTGAGTAACATTTGTAGCTACGCCTTGGCAAACGAGAAATTCTCGATTGTTGATTTTTTCGATACTGTTAGTCTTCGGTTGCAGTTCTTGAGTTTGCGAGTTTTGAGGATTGCAGTAAATGAATGTTTTCTTGACAGGCGAAGCGTTATTATTTTGCTGAGTTATAATTATGTTTAGGATGCGATCGGGGTTGCTGATTTTCCAATTTAGAAGCACTTGTTCTCCGATAATTTCTCGGTAAATTGACTTGCTCGATGAAAATTGAATAACTTTTGGCGTGGCGATCGGTTCAATTATAATCGAATCGGTTTCTTTAGCATCTGAAGGTTTATTTTGACCTAGGGGATAAACTTCGATTTTAAACGTATACTCACCTGCTTGTTTGGTTTCAGTCGGTATATTTTTGCAGTTTAGTCCCTCGCCCACCTGCTGGCAAAATTTCAATAAGTCGTTATAGTTGTAACTGATAATTTTATCATTGCCTGCACGACTTTGGGGAATAATTTTTACCGTCGAGAGTTTGCTGTTGCGTTGAAATCTCCAATTTTTAAACTCCCAACTGCGCCAGTTACTCAGGGTTAAATTTAAATTAACCGGCTTGGCTGCTATTTCTTGATAAACTTTTGCGACTGGTTCCACTCGGTTGATTTTGGGTAGAATGTAAGCTTTCTGCCAAAATAGAAATGCACCAACTGAAATCAATCCCAATAACAGCAATAACAATAGTAAAATAGGCAGCAAAACTTGCCACCAAGGACGCGGTTCCCAGATTAAAGTTCCTTGAGGTAAGTCCTTGGGAAGTGCTGGAGGTTTGAGAGTTTCGGGGAGAAGAGAAACGGGGTTATTTTCGAGTTGGATTTCAAAATTAAATTCTAATGCTTTTCCCCAGAAAGGACGCCGCCACCACTTGCGGGGTTGTACTTTAAAGGGAATATTGCTGCTATCTTGGGGCGATAGGAGTACGGCAGGAAATTCGGGGGTATAGTTAAAAAGCCGATCGCGATCGCTAGCTGCGATCGCGATTTCGCGAGTAATATTACCTTGGTTGGTTAACTTAACTTCAAATACTCCATTCTCCGTCGGGATTCTCAGCGAAAGCGGATGCAGTTGGACATCCAATGTTTCATCGGCAAGAAGTTGCAAATATACCAGATCCAGCAAAACTAAATCTTCTCGGTTTCTGGAGATCAAGCGGACGGTAGGAAAGTAATTGCCAGCGGTAGTAAAGTGAGGTGGATGCAAAATTAGAGTGATTTCACCTGCGTTGCCAGGGTTGAGTTGTAACCCATCGGTTTCTTGTACCAAACCTGCCGTTTCGATGCTGCTTTCTGGATAGCGGACGCTATACCAGTCGTGGGTTAATTCAGGACAAATTAAATAAAATCGATCGACTCTTTTAGAACGGTTTCTTACGGTAACTTTGACTTCTAACTTGTCTCCTACTTGGAGGAGATAAGGGTTAGTTGAACTGGTTAACGGTTGCAGGGTAAATCCCGGCTCTGTGTCCCATTCTCCATCGCGATCGGCCGCACGCGAAACCCGTATTTGTTGGGGGCGACGAAATAATTTGTCGGGGTATTGAACGGGAGCTTCGATCAAAATCTCATAGTTGTATAAACCGGGGTTTGCTTGGGCTGGCACTTCAAACAATAAAGTGACTTTGCGCTCATCTTTTGGCTCTAATTTTAGCGGATTCTTTTCGCTAAAATTACACCAACGTAGCAAAGGTTCGGCTTTGGCATCCCCCACGGCAATCCAAATAACGATGTCTGCTTTTTTATCGCCTAAATTTTTGACAATTATGTCGCGTTTAGCAGTCGCTCCTCGCGTAATTTCATTCGCTTCAACCGAAAAGTCTTCGATAAATAGAGGGTTATTGGCACTTTGCATTGTTATTTTCGTCGCTCCCATTAACACGATATAATCTGACTCGATTTTTATCATCCCCGGTGGCAATCAACAGGTTATCATCTAATGCTTTAATGTCAACGCTGTTGAGCCTGACACCCTGAAACTCGGCGATGATTTTTCCATCTCGATATTGAGACGCTCTCCTGCGGTTTTCCAAGGGCCAAAGTACGACTCGTCCGTCATCCCCTCCACTGGCTAGGTAGCAACCATTTTGGCTTAAGGCAACGGATCTAACGGGTGGGTTGTTGTTACCTAGATGCCACCGATCGAGCAGAGCATCGTCGCAGTCTAAGGAAATAATTATATTTCCATAAGCATCTGTTTTTGGCTGACCGATCTCGCTGTTGTTTGCGAGTGCTGCGGCAGAATTATTAATACATTGGCGGATGCTATCCATGTCCCACAAACTAATATATCCTTGGTTATCAGACGCAGCTAATAAATTTTGACTGTCGGCGATCGCTAAACTATCGATGTATTGATTTTGACCGACTATGGGAGAAAAATTTTTATCTTCTTGCCCATCTTGCCCGACATATTCGAGTTCGTAAATTCGGCGATTGAACCAGTCCCACAAGGATAATTTATTGTACCGTCCGGCGATCGCAACTAGCACATTAGGTTTTTGCCGGCTTTCGCTGATAGCCAGCGCATAAATAGTAAAGCGACTGTCGGCAATTTGAGGTTTAATTTTAGGGGCGTCTAGATACCATTTGCGCACAACTCCACTTCCATGCCCGCTGAATAAATAGCGAGAATCTTTGCTAAAAGTTAGAGCAAAAACGCGGTCTGTTCCCTGATAAATCTGCCGCGGCTCTTTCTTTGATAATACGTTCCAAAGTTTAATATCGCCACTTTCCAATCCCGAGGCAATAATATAATCTTCTCTGGGACTTTGGTGAATGACGCGCACGGATTTTTCGGTTTTTTCAGCGATAAAACCTTCATATTTAAGACGGCGCGCATCCAGTTGCCAAGGGTTTCGATCGACTTGCCAAAGTCGAATAGTTTGGTCGCTGGAACCGCTGACAACTAAGCCACCATTGCCAATCAAACGTACAGAATGAACGGGGCCTTGATGATAATCTTGGGGATTTAAATACCACAACAACCAAACTAGCAACAGCAGTAAAAGTAATCCAAGTAGTTGCAGCCAAAATGGAATAATCGGTAAAATTTGCAGTTCTAAAACTCGGGTGTTGGGATTTGAACGAATTTGTGGGTCTGGTTCTGCTGTATCGGGATTAGTTAAAATCGGCGATACTTCAAATAATAGTCTTTGTTTCAGCCACCACCAAGGTCGTCGCTTTTTCGCCACCAAATATATCGGTTTGCTTTCACCGGGAGCAAGTTCTACGGGACTGGGTATCTTTAAACCGCATTGCCGTACATCTGGTTCGGAAATTTTTAAGTGGATTTCTTGGGATAAATTGCTGTTGTTGGTAAATTCCAATTCGTAAGTGGCAAACTTAAATTGTTTTTTAGCACCTTTTACTTTGAAAACCGGAATTCTTTGCAATTTGTTTTTACAAATAAACTCTACAGTTCCTTGCGGCAAAAGTTCTAAAACACCTTCTTCCTTGGGGGTTGTGTAGTTGCTAGTGTCGGATTTGGCCTCGATCGCGAAATTATATTTGCCGCTGATATCCCGAGTATTTTCTGCTGGCTGACACCAAAAACTTGTTTGTTGGTACTCTCCCGCATCTATTTGCAATTTTTTTTCGGTTCCTTGAATCATCCATTCGGCATTTAAGCCAGATATTGTGAGTTTTACCTCCGCGGCTTTTTGGCTGTAATTATGGACTCTAACTAGAATTTCTTTTTTTTCCCCGGGCAAAACTTTGAATTCTTTAATCGGCAGATCTAATCTTAAAGGTTTCCGTGCTTTTTCAACTATTAAGTTAATTTTTTGACTGTTATATATATTGGGATACTCTACTGAAAATACTTTTAAAGTTAGTTCAATAGTTGCATCGCAAACGGGGATTGGCGGTTTGGTGACAATAACGTGAAAAGTGGTGCGAGCGCCCGGTGGTTTTTTGGTGGAAACATTGGGTTCAAGGCTGTACCATTTAACATTGGATTCTGCATCGGCTCCAATTGCTGATAGTTCGATGTAAAAACTGGCAAATTTGCTGCTTTCGTTGACTACAGTTACATCAAATTCATTCTCATTGTTGGCAGTTCGATCTGCAGATTCAGTGGCGATATCTGGGATCGATCTGATTTCCCGTTTTGAAACGACAGCTTTAACACTATCTGACACTTTTCGGTCTCCCATGTAATTAATAATTATATCCTGTCCGGTAGCTTCGGTAGTGCAAGTTTTTTTGTACTGTAGGAGGGGTATCGCCCAAAAATATTTTAAACTAACTCAAGGGATAAATAAACCCGCCCGCCTCACTTCATCATTACTGTATCAACTGCGTCATCTGACGCCGGCGCAGGGCAAAATGCAGGAAGTTGATTCCTAACTCTTGAGCAGTACGGATGTCATTTCGATTCAGCAATTCATCATCTAATCCCCAAGCATTGGACAAAGTGCCGGTAACTAAAATAATTCCACCGCCTTGCCAAACTTGTAGAAGGGATTGATTAATATTTGGTAGAGCAGCAAATAAAAAAGGTTGGGTTTTTAGAGGATGAGCGCGACTCAATTCTTGCCAAGGTTTCAAATCAATGTTTAGCTCCTTGTCTGCGATTTCCTTGATGTCCTTGACTAGGGATTCGTTATTAGTTTGAGACTCAATTAAAATGATGCCACCTGTTGTTAAATAAGTCTCTATCGTGGAAATTTCTCGATGGTTTAATTCAACTATTTGCCAATCGGCGAGATAAAGCAGATCGTAAGGTTCGACAGAAGGAGCGACGGATTTTGACGTTTCCAAGCTGGCTTGTTCGATTTCTGTCTCTGCTTGCAAATGCGGGTAAAGTGCGGTTACAGATTGGATTAAAAAAGAGAGATTCTCTCGGTAGAGAGCGCTCAAATTTTGCTTGGCAGTATTGTACTCATCATTTGTCTCTTTGTGTTTCAACTGAGCAACTTTTATTACTGCTTGAGGTCGGGATTGGGCTTGAATGCGGGAGCGTAAATCTAACTGATTAAATGAAGGAAATAAAACATCTACTGGATTTTCTAGTTTAACCGTACCGGGTGTCAATTCGATCCGGCACAATTCTATTTCTTCGGCTGTTGGATGAGTGCTTTCATCAAATCGAAAGCATTCTAGCAATACTTCTGTATTTTGTTGTTGTTCGAGCTTTTTAGATTCTTCATATTTAACCACCAAGTAAATTGTGAGATTTCCGGTTACAGGTGCTTCGGTTTTAATTCGATATCTTCGATCGGTAGCTTCGTCAACAACGATAGGATTTCCTTCTACATCGATCGCAATTCCTGGTTGAATTTCCAACCAACGCCCATCGCGAAATTTTGCTGCAACTTCAGGCGGTGGAGCGATTAATCTTACTCCCAATCCGCAAACAATTCCCGGCTGATTGAGCGATTGATAGTGAAGGTTTTGGCGGCGGCGGTGGTAATCGTGCGCCAACAACCACCGTTCACTATTCATCATCAAACCGTCATAAATATGAAGGCGTTTAAAAGGAGCGATCGGCGGCATTGGAAAAGATTGATGATTCATGTTTAGGCAAAATTCAGAATGAACAAACAGCGAAATATTTTCCGCTCTATTTTACTTTATTTGCACCCTATAATTATCTATCTATTCTGTCGCCCGCGTACTCTGCGTCCTGTGCGCACTCTGCGGTTAAAAAAAATCTAGATATTCTTCCGGTGCAAAAGCAGCAGACAATCAACAGCGGTGTTGACTGCCATCTGGCATAATTGTATCGCATAAATTAGTATCAGCGCTCAAATTAATTCCACTTAAATTTGCTCCTTTTAAATCGGCCTTACTCAGATTAGCACCGCTCAAGTCAGCATCGCTCAAGTCAGCACCGCTTAAATCGGCATTCCTCAAGTTAGCATTTCTGAGATTCACTCCTCTAAGATTGGCTTTTGTCAAGATAGCTTTTTGCAAATTAATCCCATTTAAATCTGCACCCCTTAAATCTGCACCGCTCAAATTCACGTCACTTAAATTGATTCGACCCAGTTTGCTTCCTCTGAGGTTAACTCCCCTAAAATTCACGCCTCTGAGGTTAGCACCCCGCAAGTTACTGCTGCCCAAGTCAGTATTTCTCAGGCTGACATTAAATAAATTAGCGTTGTTTAAGTTGGCTCCATTCAAATTAATTCCCGTCAAGTCCGCATCTTTGAAATTGGCAGAAATTAGGTTTGTGTTGCTCAGATTGGCGTCGCGCAAGTTAGCGCTATTGAGGTTAGCTTGACGGAGATTGGCTTGAGTGAGATTGGCTCGATCGAGGTTAGCTTGACTGAGGTTTGCTTTAGCGAGATTGGCATTGCTGAGATTGGCATTTTTCAGGTCGGCAACAAACAAGTCTGCTTGCAATAAGTTGGTGTTACTTAAGTTAGCATTTTGTAAGTTAGTGCCGCTGAGGTTGGCACCGATTAAATTGGCATTTTCTAGGTTAATTTGATTGAGATTTAGTCCGCTCAAGTTCGCACCTTCTAAATCGGCTTGACGCAGATCGAGAACGCTGGCTGGTTGATTCGCAATTTCCCAGATAATTCGCCACTTGCGATCGATTTCGGTTTCGTCGTTAAGTTTAGTATCTCTCAGATTTGTTCCTCTCAAATCGGCGTTTATTAAATTAGTACCTTTGAGGTTGGCACCGCGCAGGTTAGCATTTCTCAAATTGGCATTTCTCAGGTAAGCACCGCTTAAGTCGGCATTACTCAAGTTAGCATTACCCAAGTTGGCGTTTCTCAGGTTGGCTTGGTGCAGGTAGGTATTTGCCAGGTTGGCGTTGCTGAGGTTGCATCCCGCACAGTTTCTTGTTTCTCGCAGCCGTTGCACCGCTGGGGTATCTTGCGATCGCGCTGCTGTCCCCACTCCCAACAGGTACAGCCCCGCGATCGCCGTTAAGGAGCCGATCGAAATTTGGCTTCTCATGATTTGAGCTAACATAGTAAAACTTATTGTTAAAAATTGTATTACTTTGTTTGCAAAAAATCAACTCTGCTATAAATTAGTTTAAAAGTTGTTGAAAAAAATTCTCAGTTTCTGCACTGGGCTGAAATATTATATGTTTAAAATATCTGCTGAATTGCTGCGATTCATAGCTTTCGCTATTAAACATCTAATAAATACAGCCCTTGAGGGTCGTACTTCATACAAGTTGATTTGGGTAACGGCAACATTAATGCTACCGCTACAGGAACCCGGTCAGGGGGGTGTACCTCGCTCGTTGGCGGTCGGGGATAATCCAGCTTACTCGATCGATCGACTGCTATCTCAAGCGCGATCGGGCAACTTTGACTTAAAAGATTTTAAATTCTGGGCGGCAGAGTGTCAGGTGTTAGAAAGCGAACAAAACTATGCAGAAACACTAGCAGCTTGCGAACGAGCGATCGCCCTCAAACCAAACAGCAAAAACCGCCAGATTTGGTTGAGTCGCAGCAATGCTCTCTTGCAGCTAAAACGATACGCCGAAGCGGTAAATTCCTATGATTTTTTACTGCGGTTTGATGCCAAAAACTCTTTAGCTTGGACTCGTCGCGGCGAAGCATTATATCAATTGGGTAAGTATGATGAAGCACTCGCATCTCAGGAAAAAGCATTGCGAGTAAATGGCAATTGGGGCAATGCAACACCGGCGATCGCCTGGTATAATAGAGGTTTAGTGCAAAGAAAGTTAGGGCAAAATGAAACAGCTTTAACATCGTTCGATCGAGCTTTAAGTATTAATCCAGATGATGCGCTCGCCCAAGTAGAACGCTGCGGCACTCTATCAGATTTAGGGAGACAGGAAGCAGCAATTGCGGCTTGCGATCGCGCGATCTATGCGCTACCGGCACCAGCTTTTACCAACCGCGCTACAGCGCAACAAAGAGCGGGAAAAATATTAGACGCGATCGCATCTTACGAACAAGCTTTAGCGATTAATCCCAAGGATGCTACTGTCTGGACGCACCAAGGAATTCTCTTTGAAAAACTGGGGCAAAATGAAAAAGCACTGACTTCTTATAACAAAGCCATTCAAATCAATCCTAAATCTGCTTTAGCTCAAGTCAATCGCTGCGCGACACTCAATCGTTTAGCCAACTACAAAGAAGCACTCAACGCCTGCGATAGTGCGATGAATGGAGATGGCAATTGGGGAGATAAAAATCCCGCTTATGCTTGGAATCAATACAGCAGTGCCTCGATCGGACTGGGACAATACCAAGAAGCGCTCTCTTCCGCCGAACGAGCTATTAATATTAATCCAAATATGGCAGAAGTTTGGAACAACAAAGGCGTCAGTTTGTGGTATTTACAAAAGTATCAATTCGCCCTATTTGCCCTGCAAAAAGCAGTTGAAATAAGTCCAAAATACACTCAAGCATGGTTCAACACTGGCCGAATATTCAGTACATTAAGGAAAGATATTTTAGCAATTCAAGCTTACGAAAAAGCCTTAGACAGCGAGATTAATTTTCAAGCTAATTTAACCTGTAATAATATTTTGTATAACCCAAACAATTTAGGAATATGGTCTTTGAAAGGCTACGAAAAAGTTTTAGAATCCGCACAAAACTACTGTGCTGATGTTTTAGCAAACCAAAGCGTAGCATTATGGAACGCGAGGGATTACCAAAAGGCACTGAATTCCGCAGACCAGGGCATTAAACTTAACCCTAAGTCCTTTGAATCTTGGTACAATCTAGCTGTAGTGTTGGTAACTTTGAAACAGTACGATCGAGCATTAAATGCTTACGAAAAAGCTAGCAGCATCAGCCCCAACAACTTTTATGTTTTCACTGGTAAAGGTTTAGCGCTATCAGGAATGGGGCGCGATCGAGAAGCTCTCGAAGCCTTTGAAGCAGCTTTAAACATTAATCCCAATTACGAGTTAGCTCAGCAACAGAGGGATTTGTTATTAGAAAAATTCAAGACACCAATTTGACCGAAATTCAGAGCAAAAATTCAACACCCTCAACCCTAAACTCTCCCCTCGACTATCTATTACGAACCTGCTTATGCCGAACAAAAACCCACTGCAAACAGAATTTAAATTTATCCTCCCTAGAGGCTTAGTAGATGAAGGGGGAAAAGTTCACTCCCAAGGATTGATGCGCCTTGCCACTGCCAAAGATGAAATCTGCGTTCAAAAAGACCGTTTAGTTCAGGATAATCCAGCTTATGGATTTTTAGTGATGCTTTCCCTCGTAATTACCAGTTTGGGCGATTTAGCTGAAGTCACACCTGAAAAGTTAGAAAATCTTTTTACCTACGATCTTGCCTATTTAAGAGAGTTTTATAACCGAATTAACCAACAGGGTATCGCATCTATTCCCGTTAAATGTCCCAGATGCAGTAACGACTTTAATGTGGAGCTCGAACTATCGGGGGAGTCCAAGGCTACCCCTTAGACCGAGTTTATGAGGAGGTAGCCTGCATCGCATTTCATTTCCACTGGTCTTTAGAAGACATTTTGAATTTAGAACACGCTAATCGCCGACTTTGGGTAAGGCAAATCGGTTTATTGAACCAAAAGGATTGAACGGGAGTTTTATATGCGATCGCTTTAATCAATTTCATCAAAAACAACTTGTTTTGTTCCTGCGAGCGTCAAAATTTATGCCCTGGTGCAAGAGCGAAAACAAAAACTTATAGTCATTTCAAATAAATGTGAGACAAATGCAAGATGATGTAAAATCAAGAAAAATTGTTAACTCGGAGCCGAAAAATGGCATACAGTCTAGATTTGAGAAAAAGAGTAGTGGATTATGTGGAAAATGGAGGGGGTATAACCAAAGCCGCCGCCCTGTTTAAAGTAGGAAGAGCAACAATATACAGATGGCTAGGGAGGGAAGACCTTCGAGCAACCAAGGTAGAACACCGTGAGCGAAAGATAGACTGGGAAGCACTCAGAAAAGATGTAGAAGAAAATCCCGAAGCAAGATTAATAGAAAGAGCAAGGAAATTCGGGGTGAGAGCGAGTGCCATATACTATGCTTTAAAGAAAATGAAAATAACGAGAAAAAAAAATAATTTCGTTATAAAGAAAGGAATAGAGAAGAAAGAATAAAATACTACCAAACACCCTCGAAAATTAATTAAGCTTCATGGTAGTAAAAGCATTGTATTTATTGATGAATCAGGATTGGAAGAGTTTCATGCTTGTGTTTATGCGTGGTCAAAAAAAGTAAAAAAAGTATATGGGGATCAGGGTAAACGCATCTAAATTAAGTTGACAGAAAATCATGTTTGGGCCTTACTTTTCTGTGAAAAAACCATTCTTAAAACTCTTAAATCTGATGCAATTAACCCATTTAAAATCGAGCTTTAAGAACTTCTGAATTCTCAAAGCTGAATCAATTTAGATCGGGAATCCGTTTTAGTTTTCGAGGGTTAGCGGGCAGAGTCTAAAATTTGAACTAAATAATTATTATCCATTCCCGCCAGATACCGCTTCATTTTTAAACTTCCTTTAAATTCTTTTTCCTGTTTCAGTAAATTGACAGCTAAACGACGTAGAAGAGCAAAATTTTCAGGAGAATGATCTTTACGAATGCGACTCTTGTCTGAGCGAAAAAGTAACATCCAATGTCCAATGTAAGCTATTTTCAATACCCCAATGACTGCGAATTGCTTGAGCAATCTTCTCGGCATTACTGGCTAAACTACTTAAATAAAACCGAACTTCTGTGGTAGCTTTATTCCACAAACGTCTTTCACTGACGACCATCACAACCGTTTTTAATCCAGTCCATAATGATTGATTATGAAGAGGTGGCAACTTCGAGACTGCCACCGTCCACATTTGTCTTTTTTCAACTCGATGATGCCCTCCTTCTATTTGTTGATAATAGCTATGCTCTCTGCCAGCAAACTCTTCTTTTCGAGCTAATTCAAACCAGTTTTTTACGTCTTTATGAATAAGTTTTTGATTTCCCTTTAGCGCTAAAAGATAATCTCCTTTCTTCTTAATTATGAGCCCTGCTATTTCTTTCTGACATCCCAGAGCATCGATGCTTATTATGCTTTTTTCAATTTCTAGCAGCTCTAACAAAGCCGGAATCGCTGTCACTTCGTTGGATTTCTTATTGACTTTTTTTTGCCCTAAAACTAATTGATGGGACGCCGACCATGCACTGACTATATGTAACGGTTTTTGGCTTTGATTCCGGTCATAAGATTGTTTCATTGTTTTGCCATCGATGGCTATGACTTCTAGCTCCAATTTTTGGGTAATTGAATTTACCCAACTCAAAAAACACTCTTGAAACTGCTTCGGTTCAATTCGAGCAAATACTCGACTAAATGTATCATGAGAAGGAATTCCATTCGGCAGTTCTAGAAAACCTTTTAGCCATTCATATTTAGCTTTTCCATAGACTTCTATTGCTCCCCATCCATCCGCACCGCTGATGACAGCTAGAATAGCAATGGCTACAATATCTATTAGTAAATGCTCTTTACTTCTTTCTCTTCTTGGATCGGTCAAGGGCTCAAAATGGTTCAAAAAACTAACGTTCAATAAGTCTGTCGGATTCGATACACCTATTGTTTTTTGTTGGGAAGTTAAAGTCGAAGGAACTTGCTCAAAATGTTGGGTGCGATCGCTTTCTCCAGGTAAACTAAAGTTAAGATAATAGAGAAGAGCTTGACAGTGGATGTATCAAGAAAGTAAGGTGGGGTTCATTATGTTACAAGAACTCAAGGATCTAGATGTTTCCAAATTGCCAGTTGACCAGCAGACCAAGGAATTATTAGGTCAACTGCTCAATCATATTGAAATCCTCTTCGCCGAAAATCAAAAACTGCGCTCCCAAAACCAAGATCTCAAAGACGAGATAGCGAGACTCAAAGGAGAAAAAGGCAAGCCAGACATTAAGGCGAATCGCCAGCCACAAAAACTCACTTCCAAGAAAGAGCACAAATCACAGCCAGCAGAAAAACCACCACAATTACCACGAAAACAACGCATTAGGATCGATCGAGAAGAAACACTCAAATGCGATCGCACTCAACTACCTCCTAATCTTGACCATCGCGGCTATAGGGAAGTAGTGCTGCAAAACATCTTGTTTCAAAGAGACAATGTTTTATACCGCTTAGAGCGATTGTATTGTCCAACGACTCAGCAGTGGTATGAAGCACAATTACCAGAGCCATTGCGTTGTCAATCTTACGGTAATGAGTTAGCAGCATTTGTCATCATGCTCTATTTTGAACTCAGAGTACCGCCAGAAAAAATTCTCAAACTACTCCAATCGCAAGGGATCGTGATTTCGGCTGGGGAAATATCCCAGATATTGATTCACAAACACGTTAGTCAGTTTACGCGCTTAGTATCAAGCTGTCTTACAAGCGGGGTTAGCTAGCACACCTTATCAACACATCGACGATACAGGAATGCGGGTCAACGGAGTGAATCACTATGTAGTAACACTGTGTAATCCGTACTATACCAGTTTTTTCACCAATCGCTCGCCCGTGAATCGCGAAACGGTGAATCAACTGTTGTCCCAGTTGTTGACCGACGGTGACAAAGGTTTGGGAGAATATATTAAGATTTTGGTTAGTGATGACGCAGGTCAGTTCAGTCAACTGACTCAAGCTCGGTCTTTGTGCTGGATACATGAAGGCCGCCATTACCATAAATTGACTCCTTTCCTCAAATCTCACCAACTGGCTGTCGAAAATTTCGTGACAGAGTTTTGGGACTACTACGAGCGGTTAAAACTTTATCAAAGTCACCCAACTCCCACAGAGAAAAGCAATTTATCCCAAGAATTTGACCGTTTGTTCTCACAACGATCGACTTATCAAGCTTTGACCGATCGAATTGCTTTAACTAAACAAAAGAAACAACAATTACTGTTGGCGTTAGATTTTCCTGAAGTGCCGCTGGATAACAATGAGGCGGAACGTGCCGTGCGGGAGTATGTGATTAAACGCAAAATTTCTAACGGTACACGCACGGCAGAGGGTACTCGTGCCTGGGAAGTGTTTTTGTCTCTGGTTGACACCTGTCGCAAGAACGGGGTGAATTTTTACCACTATGTTCTCGATCGAATTACACAAACTTTCGACCTGCCAGGATTAGCTACTCTCATCTTCAATTCGACTCTTTCAACTGAGCGAGAATTAACCGTTTATCATTAATTCTTCTGCTCAAACTGCAATCGCTCTTTGAAGAGCGATCGCACCCAACATTTTGAGCAAGTTCGTTGGAAGTAG
This sequence comes from Microcoleus sp. ARI1-B5, assembly GCF_036705795.1. Taxonomy (NCBI): domain Bacteria; kingdom Bacillati; phylum Cyanobacteriota; class Cyanophyceae; order Oscillatoriales; family Microcoleaceae; genus Microcoleus; species Microcoleus sp. ARI1-B5. The sequence goes on along the minus strand of NZ_JAUBVK010000044.1, from coordinate 36,545 downwards.
CAGAATTTTGGTGTCAGTATTATTTCGCTCAAAGTTTGAGCGAGAAATTTCCCGATGGGGACGATCGCTGTGTTCGACCCAACTCGTGAGAATGTCTCGTATTTTCTGCATCTATTTTTAGGAGTCCTTAACAAACCCAACACTCTTGGCGATCGCATCTCCTAAAAGTTCAGGAAACTGTGCCCAAAGAGCTGACTCAGTTGACAGTAAGTTACAACGCCAGAACGGTGAGTAGGGTGGAGGAAGTGCAACAAATCTATCAGCAAACAACCCGCTCGCGTCAAAAAACGGCACGTCGCCCCGTGGCAAAAAAGCGCGATCGCCCAATCCACGCTCGCAGTCTTCTCCCTTTTCAAATAGAACTCAAGCATATAAGATAGAGATTGACTGGGGGACAATGTGATTCAGGGTGAATGATTTGCTAATTGAGACCAGCCCGCGTGGCTGGTGGTGATAGAAGTCCCTCAAACGCTGGAAATTACCGCTTCGCGAAGGGCGATCGTTAAATGTTCTTCTTTGAAGAGACGAGACGACGATCGCCAACGCGATTGATAATGCAAATCCGTCGTTAGCGCAGCCCTCGAAGAGGATCGCACTCAGCCAGCGGGCTGGCAATAGGAGACCTATATTTTTTTAACACAACGGGGTTCACCCTAGATTATATCTAGGTTAGGCATCACGCACTCCAAAAAAAAAGGCTTTGAGGAGGCTTCCATACTCCTCACTCGTCGCAGAGAAAGGCTCAAATCCTAAAAATTTGGTTTCGGCGCCTAATACCTATTGGTTTCATGCGCGGTTATCACCCAGCGTGAATAATTTTTATTTCCAAAAAACCTAATGTCACAAGTAACAACTCCCAACAATTCGACTGCACCTTCTTCCCCAATCCTGCCCTCTCCACCCGTTGCTGCGGGTGGTATGGATATCCAAGGCGTCGAAACCCCCCCATCACCGCTGGGTGATGGTGGTTCTACAACGCCATCACCCAGCGGTGATAATACTTCTACCACGCCATCACCCATCGGTGATAATACTTCTACCACGCCATCACCCATCGGTGATAATACTTCTACAACGCCATCACCCATCGGTGATAATACTTCTACAACGCCATCACCCATCGGTAATAATACTTCTACAACGCCATCACCCATCGGTGATAATACTTCTACCACGCCATCCTCCCCAGTAACAACTTCCAACAACTCAACAGCGCCTGCTTCTCCAATCCTGCCATCATCCCCAAGTAATGGTACTTCTACGGAGTCAATACCACCAGTAACAACTCCCAACAACTCAACAGCGCCTGCTTCTCCAATCGAGCCATCATCCCCAAGTTCAAGCCCAACTCTCATTCCCACCCAAGTCAGCTTACCCAATTCAGACTGTGAGTGTCCAGAACTCCCAGAACCGCCAACGGTCATATTTCAGCCACCGGTGCAACCGCCAAAAGTTACCAGCGACGGGCGCATTACAATTATTGGCGATAATGGTCGCAGTTTTCCCGACAGTGGGGTTAAGGATGACTTTTTGCTCTTTGATGGAGGAGGCAACAATCTCATTTTCGGTGGCAAGGGCAATGATATCATTCACGCCGGCAAGAGCGACGTTCAGGTGTAGGGTGGCAAAGGCAATGACTTAATCTGGGGCGATCTCGGTGCTAATACCTTAATTGGTGGCAGTGGCGATGACACAATATATGGTGGTGTCGTAGATGTATTAAAGCGCAATCAGAATCAACCTTTGTCTGCCCAAATGCAGAATCAACCTGCATTGCTCTTTGGTGGTAGTGGCAACGATCTACTGTTTGGGATGGAACAAAACGATACCATCATTGGCGGTAATGGCAACGATCTTGCCTATGGGGGTAAAGGAGATGACTTGATCTATGGCGAAAAAGGGCCTGATACTCTTTATGGCGGTCAAGGTCAAGATACGATTATCGGTGATTACGGCGATCCAAATACTGCGGATACAAATGATGAGGGAGATTTGCTCTTTGGCAATGGTGGGGATGATGCGATCGCGGGTGGCATTGGCAACGATACTATTTATGCCGGAAAGGGTAATGATATCGTTTTGGGTGGCAAAGATAATGACTTGCTCTGGGGCGAAATTGGCAATGATACCCTTGTAGGCGGTGAGAGCAATGATACTTTATACGGTGGTACTAGAGATCCGAACAATCTAGATTCTCAAGGGCGTGACTTGCTATTTGGAGGGTCTGGAGATGACTTGCTCTTTGGTAATGAAGGTGAGGATTCGCTTTCTGGCGGTGAAGGTAATGATACATTATACGGGAATCAGGGTAATGATATCGTTGACGGCGGCGGCGGAGATGATTTGCTGTTCGGCGATGAGGGCAACGATACAACTTGCGGTGGTGATGGCAATGATACTATTTATGGCGGTACAGGAAATAACACCTTCTGTGGTGGTGCCGGCAATGATATGTTGTTTGGTGGGGTCGGCAATGACTTAATAGCGGGGGGCGAGGGGGCAGATACGTTCCGGTTCCAGTATCTCGAATCGGGCGAATCAGCGGTATCAGTTGGTGGCGGCCTAAACGGAAATCCTTTTGCGTTAGATACGTTGACTGATTTCACACCCGCACAAGATAAGATTCAATTGGATCGCAGAGTCTTGCCCGTGTTGCAACCCGGTACGTTGCCAGCAAACCTTTTTAGCGTTACCGATAACTTTAACGTCAATAATCAGGGTGCGAGTCCGGCTCGGGTAATTTACGACAAAACAAGCGGTTTGGTGTACTACAATCCTTTGGGTACGCTAGGGAATGAAGTGCCGTTAATGCAGCTTCAACCGAATCTGAATATCACTTCCAACGACTTTGATATCGTTTGACATACTCCCCGACAGCCAAGGTACAAGGATTCTAATTCATGGTTCATCGAAATCCACTTGCTATTTCAGGTTTCCCATCAATAGTAGAGGCGGTCTTCTCCCCATGCTTTCCCTCAAGCGAGGCGGATTCCTCTTGCCCAGAGGTATCGTTATGTTGCCACTCTACACCCAGCATCTTCATTCCCGAATTTAGGATGTTTATTGCCGCATTTCTATCACGACAAATCTGTATTCCACAGTTAAGTAGGTAGGTGCAAATAAACTTTGGTATGTCACAGAATGTGTATTGCTATCATAACCGAAAGCGAATTGCTGAGTGACCCTCGCTTTTGACTACTTATGTATTTTGTCGCTCATCTACTTATCATACTGATGCAACCGGAATTGATATAAGTCCCGATCGAGTTAAACCTGTTTCCAGAAAGAGCAAGCAACCTTAATGTGTTAAGGCTTTTAGATTCCCATTCCCGAGTTCCCCATTTCATTGCAATCGTGGAAAACAAGGCAGATATCTACTATAGTCACGATAACGTCCTTTACCCACAAGGAGAATTGACGGATGCGGAAACTAGCTACCGACAAGCGATCGCCCGCGAACCCAACAATGCAATCGCTTACTATAATCTTGGAGTCGTCCTTGACGAGCAGTATCTGCTACAAGAAGCAGAAAGCAACTACCGACAAGCGATCGCCCTTAAACCTGATTATGTCAAAGCCTACAGCAATCTGGGTTGCGTTCTTGTCAAGCTGGATAAGTTATGCGAGGCGATCGAGGTTTTCCGACAAGCGATCGCTCTTTCTCCCAACTGGGCTACTTTACATAATAACCTCGGTCAAGCACTTCAGGCACAAGGAAAAGTCGGTGACGCTCTATCTGCTTACATCGAGGCGATCGCATTGCAGCCACATCTGGTTTTAGCTTATTATAATGCTGGCCAAGTTTGGCAGAGCCAAGGTCAGCACGGAGCTGCGGGTCGGTGTTTTGAGAAGGTGATAGAACTCGCACCCGATAACGCTTCAGCTTACAGCGATTGGGGCTATTCTCTCATGGGAGAAGGCAAGCTGGATGCAGCAATGGCGTGCTTTCAGAAAGCAATTTCCCTACAACCGACATTTGTTGAAGCTTACTGCGATCTGGTTCTCCAAACCTTACACGAAAGCTCTGTAGAAGGTAAAGAAATTGACGAACTGGAACAGGCTAAAATTGCCTGTGCCAGATTTCTCCAAGCACTACAGCGGCAATCAAACGCTCCCGAACTTTATGCCAATCTCTGGCAAACTTACGTTCATTTGGGAAATGTTTTATTCGAGTATGGCGAATACAAACAGGCAGAAGTTTATTATCATAAAGCTTTACAAATTAAACCCAATGACGCAGATATTTTATGGCGGTTGAGTCACTGTTTGGCAAAACAGAAACGGCTCAACGCGGCAGTGATGGTATGCCATATTGCAAGAATTATTCAACCAGATGCACCCTCGCCCTACATTAAATCTATAGGGACACGGCACTGCCGTGTCCCTACTTGTAGCAAAAATTTTAAGAAAGGGTATAACTCAGTTCCAAAAGGCGCTTTGTCTGCCAAAGATTGGGTTGTTACCGTACAATTAAACGGGGCTAGCTATATTAGAACTCTCCAGGAAAGCCAGTCAAATGCAGTCAGTATGCCTGCCCTACAAAGCCAGTCAAATGCAGTCAGTATGCCTGCCCTACAAAGCCAGTCAAATGCAGTCAGTATGCCTGCCCCACAAGGCTTATTAGAGATGTCAATTAGTGTAGATTTATCGGAACTTGAGTCTAATCGAGTTTCTAATAAATTACCAGACTCCGATGCCCCTCAACCGGGATGTGAGGGATTAAACTGCACGCCCTGCTTGAAGCGAATTTACCAGCAGTTTGCTCCCATTCATCAAGGGTTAGGCATTCATGTTTTTAACAATAATCGAGCGAATATTTCTTTTGATTTACCCACTAATTTTGTAGCGGTGATTCCAGAGGGACGCGCTTGGATTGTTCCGCAAAAAAACTCTTGGATGATTTGTAATGCCATTGCTATTATTACTCCCGATAATTATCTATTAGCAGATGTTTCTCGCGAGTATCCGGGTTCTTTGCCTGGGTGTCTGCGACACGAGGCCAATAAACATCGGGTTTTTAATTTAGAAGAATTACCAACCTTAGAACGAATTGATGGGACAGTTGCAGTGTTATCTGGACTCTCTGGAAATGTTTACTTTCATTGGATGGTGGATATTTTGCCCCGGCTCGACATCTTACGTCAAAGTAAGGTAGATTTGGATAAAATAGACTGGTTTTTAGTTAATAGCATCGCGCAACCTTTTCAGCGAGAAACGCTATCTCTGTTGGGGATTTCAACATCCAAAATTATCGAGAGCGATCGCCACCCTCACATTCAAGCTAAACAACTCATTGTACCATCTTTTTCGGGCTCGATCGGTTGGCTGCAACCGATCGCTTTGAAATTTCTCCGGCAGGAATTTCTGAAACAAATTCCCTCGCTAAGTTCCTCTTACCCAGAGCGAATTTATATCAGTCGCGCTAAATCACGATATCGGCGGGTAATCAATGAAGAAGAAGTGATGGATTACCTGGCTAAATTCGGTTTTCAAACTTTTGTAACAGAATCTTTGTCGGTAGTGGAACAGATTGCGCTATTTTATCATGCTAAAATAATCGTAGCCCCGCATGGTAGTGGGTTAACTAATATTATTTTTGGCCAGAATGGTACTAAAATCATTGAACTTCTTTCCCCCCACTATCTTAGACCTTATTATTGTATCATCAGTCCACTTTTGGGGCTGGAACATTACTATTTAATAGGGGAGGTATTTGCCTGTTATCCTATTCGAGAGTTGATGTATCAAAATCCGCTGACAGAAGATATTAAAGTTAGCTTGAGCCAATTGGAAGAAATGATGAAAATTGCCAATATAATAAATTTCAATCCCTCGATCGCAAAGCCGACTCAGAAGCAAAGTCCTATGAATTATGAAATTACCGCTGTGCAGTATCCCTCCGCCGCCAAACCCACTTCTATGCAAACGACTATCAATTCTGAAATTACCCTAGTGCAGTTAAATGAACAAGCCGAAGTTTATTTAGCACAAGGAAAATTAGAAGAAGCAAAAGCAACTTGTTTGCAAGCTTTGAATATTCAACCGAAGTCAGCACTGCTTCTTAAATTGCTCGGGAATATTCTGCACGCACAAGGTAAAATAGAAGAGTCCCAAAAGTGCTACATTAAAGCGATTGAAATTCAGCCTAATTTTGCCGCCGCTTATGTAAATTTAGGCAGTTTGTACGCACAGCAGCAACATTGGGATTCAGCCGTAAGGTATTATCAACAAGCCATACACATTGACCCTAATTTCACGGCAGCTTACCGGAATTTAGCAAAAGTTTGGACGCAGTTAAACAAGCCTAGCGAAGCGGCAGACTGTTGGTATACTGCATGGAGTCTGGAACCGGAAAAGTTTTCGGCACAAGAATGCGTTAACCTGGGAAATACTTTGGTGCGGCTGGATGATATTACGCGGGGCATTTATTGTTACCAACGCGCTTTGAAATTAAACCCCAATTTGGTAGGAGTTTATCAAAATTTGGGGGAAGCTATGAAGCGACAAGGAAAGTTAGAATCGGCGCTGGTTTATTATCAAAAAGTAATAGAACTAACTAACAATGCGGCGGATGGGTGGGATTTATCTAGCCAGAAAAATGGGGTACATGATAGCCATGAATCGGCGAATGTCTTGGATTTATCTAGCCAGAAAAATGGGGTACATGATAGCCATGAATCGGCGAATGTCTTGGATTTATCTAGCCAGAAAAATGGGCTACATGACAGCCATGAATCGTCCGAACCCCTTACTTCCGAAGATGCGGAGGCGTTGATTGTTTTGGCAGGACATTATTATAATAAGGGGAAATTATCGGAGGCGATCGCGCACTGTCAACGAGCGATTTCACTTCAACCCCAGGCTGCTGTAGCTTACAAAATATTGGGGGAAGCACTGCAACTGAGTGGGAAACTAGAAGAGGCAAAACGTTGTTATTTTAAAGTGCTAGAAATTCAACCAAATTTTGCTGATGTTTTGGCAACTCTTGGCAATGTGTTCGCACAGCAGCAACGATGGCAGGAGGCAATTAATTATTACCAAAAAACAGTTAGTTTCAAGCCTGATTTCGCGGAAGTTTATCGCAAACTGGCGAAAGTTTATGAGCAAATTGGTTCCCAAGAACAAGCAGCAATTTGTTGGTATAAGGCACTGAATTTAGAACCCCGAGGAGCCACCGCAGAGCAATGCTTGATTCTGGGGAATACGCTGTTGGGACAGGAGAAAGTTGATGAGGCGGTGGCGTGTTATCGTCTGGCTATTGAGTTGAATCCTAAGCTATCGGCAGCTTATCATAATATTGGGGAAATTTTGAGCAGGAAACAGGAGTGGGAAGGGGCAATTAATGCGTACCGTCATTCCATTCAGGTAAAACCGGATAATGCGGGGTCGCATTATGGTTTGGCAAAGGCGTTGTTTGTGCAAGAATGTTGGGAAGAAGCAGTTGCTAGTTACCGAAAAGCTATCCAGTTTAATCCTAATTCGGCGGAAGTTTATCATCAATTAGGAGATGCGCTGACAAAGCTACAAAAGTTGGATGAAGCCGTCAGTGTGTATCGTCGGGCAATTGCGTTAAACCCGGATAATTCTTGGTCGCACAATAATTTAGGAGATACACTGATTAAATTGAAACGGTGGGAGGATGCGATCGCTCCCTACCGTTATGCTACACAGCTTAACCCAAACTGGGTTTGGACTTTCTACAATTTAGGGGAAGCGCTAGCGCAATGCCAGCATTGGGAGGAGGCGATCGCCGCCTACTCTCGCGCTGTCGAACTCAACCCCGAACTACCGGGGATTGAAAGCAAATTAGCGGGTGCTTTCCGAGAACGAGCTAGATTAGATTTAGATGCAGCCTCTAGCTGGTATCACAAGGCTATTAAAGTCAATGCCAATGAAGTAGAGACTTATCACGAGTTCCTAGAAATTAAGCAAAAATCGCCGGAAATTTGCTTACAGTTGGGCAATACTTTGGTGAAACAAAATCGGCTGGATGAAGCGATTAATTTATATCAAACAATGCTCTATACCTTCCCTGAAAATTCAGAAGTATACTTGGATTTAGGTAAGGCTTTTGCTCAAAAAAATGACCAGGAGCGAGCGCTGGCTGCCTACCGCCGCGCTATTGAGATTGACCCAAATCATTGTTGGTCTCATCACGAACTCGCCGAAGTTTTAGCAGCGCAAGGTAAGCAAGACGAAGCGATATCCAGCTACTATCGAGCAATTGAAACTAATCCTTATCCTTCATTTTGGCATTATCACAACTTGGCGAAAGTTCAGTCGAGTAAAGGTGAGTGGGAGCAAGCGGTACTCTCCTACCGCAAGGCAATTGAGGTAAACCCAGATTATTCTTGGTCGCACAGAAACTTGGGCGATATTCTAGCTGCACAGGGGAAAACTGATGAAGCAACTGTCTGTTATCGCTGCGCTATTAAGCTTAAACCTAGAATCTTCTAACTTTTGAGACAAAAAGCCCTCATGTCTGACCAAATTGAGCGACTAATTGCACACTATCAAAAAGCTTTGCTAATTAAGCCCGATCGCGCCGAAATTTACATCAATTTGGCAGAATTATATTACAAGCGGGGTCAATTAGATGAGGCGACATCTGCTTACCGCTGTGCTATTGAGGTAAAACCAGACGCTTATAAAGCTTATTATCGATTAGGAGAAATATTGCAAGAACTACAGCGATGGCAGGAGGGTATTTATTGTTACCTTCAAGTGATTTCTTGTTACCAAGAAGGTCTCGATGTAGAGCAGATATTTGTTGACTCCTATTACAAATTAATAGATATAAAAAATAATTCTCCGCTCCAAGAAGTGATTAGTAGCTACCGCCAGATAATTCGGGAGAAACCTGATTTTTACCGGGCTTACCTTGATTTGGGAGATATGTTGACTCAGCAAGGAAACTTAGAAGAGGCTATCTCCTGTTACCAAACTGGGAGTTACAAACACCTTTTAAGTTCTCACCCCGATTTGGCAAAAAACTATTGGAATCCACAGAACCGACGCGAACCCAATTTTCTAATTATTGGCATTGGAAAAGGAGGAACCAGTTCGCTGTATTATTACCTAGGAAAGCATCCTCAAATCCTACCTGCTATTAAGAAAGAAATACAGTTCTTTAGTGAAAATATGGCTCGGGGATTAGACTGGTATTTGTCTCATTTTCCGCCCCTTCCCAAGGAATCTAACTTTTTGACAGGAGAAGCGACTCCTTGGTATTTTGTGAGTTTTGAATCCGCAAAGAAAATAGCTCATGTTTTTCCTGATGTTAAGTTAATTATCCTTTTAAGAAATCCTATATTTAGGTCTTTTTCTCACTACCAAATGCAATTAAGATGGGGAGAAGAGCAGAGGTCGTTTGCAGAGGTAATTAGCTCAGAAATTGAAGCCATTAAAAATTTCTCATCTCCTGGTGAAGCTGACTCCGATTATTGGCAGACAGAAAAAGGTTGTTTATTATTTAGTTTATATTTCTACTTTATCGAGAAGTGGATGGCTGTATTTCCGAGAGAACAGTTTTTGATTTTAAGGAGTGAAGACTTTTATGCTAATCCGGCGGCTACTCTAACTCAAGTTTTCGATTTTTTGGGGGTGCCGGATTATCCCCTTCCAGAATATCCCAATTATAATCCGGGGTCTTATAATCCAATAAGCGACGATCTACGGCAGACTTTAGCCGAGTTTTTCCGTCCTCACAACCAGAAGTTAGAAGAATATCTCGGCATGAAATTTAACTGGGACGAGTAATCATCGAAAACCTAGCCCCCCGCTCAATTTATATCAAATCCGGTTGCATCGGAATTATATGGCCGGGGCGGGTTTATATAATTGTTGATAATTATCAAATATCTTGGTGAACCCGCCCCTACAAAACCTGCGATCGTACAAGTTATAATCAAACGGACGTGATATCAATCATTACTCACTTCCTGACGCAACTCTTCAATTGCTTTAAGACTTAATCCTGTTGCTGAGGCGATCGCCTCATCATTAAGTTGAGCCAGTAAGTTTCGAGCAATGCCACGCTTTTCTTCTTCTCGTCCCTCTTCTCGTCCCTCTTCACGACCGAGATTAATCGCTCCTTGTTGGTCGTAGATAAACATTTCTCTGCGTTCCAAATCCTCTAGTTCAGAGGGAGTTAAATCAGCTTGATTGGCGATTTCAAAGGCTCGGTGTAGTTCGGGGATATCGTCCATATTTTCAGGAATGGAAGTGAGCGATCGCGCAAACTTGATAAAGTAAATCCATTTATCGGTAATAGTTTCAAGCTGGTCGAGTTCTTTGGTAAACTTGGGCAACTCAACGAATACCAACTCAATATCATTGTCAGGATAGATCCAGGCTTCAGACTTCTCTCGATAAACAAAGCGGGAAATAAGTTTATTGCGATTAGCGAACATCTCAAAATCGGTAATGGTTAAAGCAATAACTGGTTTGAGCATTCGGTAGCCTTCTCCCGCTTGGAGTTGAAAAGCATAGGTTTTCGTAGCATTAAACAAAACCCTCTTGCCAAAAGACTGCACGTTTAAAACCTGCATTTCAATAATGACAAGTGTGCCGTCATTCAGTGTAGCTTTGACATCGAGATAAGTATCTTTTAAACCTTGGATTTTGGGTGGCAAATTGGGATTGATGATTTCTAAGTCTTCAATTGTAGAATTGCCTTCATAAATTAGAGCGTTGAGAAAGCTAATCAGAATGTCTTTGCTTTCCGTAGAACCAAATATTTTTTTAAAGGCATAGTCCGTTTTGGGGTTGATAAATCTCATCGTTTTAGTCAAACCTGAGTCTTTTCATTTTTCAATAGACATCTCCAGAAAAGCCAGTCTTGAACAGGCATCCTGCCTGTTCCACAATAATTATTGGAGAGGTCTAATAGACATCTCCAATAACTCCTGCGGGGCCGGCATCTTGCCTGTCTTTGACTATCTTTTTAGGAGATATCTAATAGATTATAACGCTGCCTGTGTCTTTTGCAGTTCCGCTTGCAGCGCGTCGAGTTCGTCTTGGGTTTCTAGCGCTGTCTGCATCCAAGCTTGGGATTGAGATGCTAAAGCTTGATATCGATTTCTATCTTGTTCGAGTTGCCACATTTGGCTTTGCTTTTGTGTCTCCGATTGCCAAAGTTGTTCAACGCAGGTGAGGAGGAGATTGAGTTGGCGTTGAGTCCATCTGGACACCTCTATTTGAGATAAATATTGACGTAAATAATACCGTTCTTTTGGGAATTTTGCCGGGTTAATCACGAGCGCAGAGTGGGAGTCAGAGAGGTAGAGGGGATAGGGATAGTAAGCAATCTCTTTACCAGTGGCGATCGCAGCGGCTAAAATATGCCAATTTAAAGCTAGTAAATCCCTGACCTCGGAATACCGAAACTCTCGCAGCAACTCCACCGCAAATAGAGCGCACAAATCCTGGGTTTGATTAAATTCTAGTAGCTTGAGTAAAGAGCCGTCATTCGAGTTAATAACTTCCAAATCTTTGTCTAGCTTCATATCTGGACATACGACAACTACGGCGTCAGATTCACAAGCCGCCCTAACAAATTTTTCCACCATTAGAGGTAGTGCGATGCGATCGCCCGCCAACTGCAAGAAATATTCTCCCGTCGCCAGTTCTACCAACCGATTATAAGCTGTTCCCAAACTTTTATTAACATCGAACTCGATAAACTGATAGGTGGGAAACTGCTCCTTAGCCAGAGCGATCGCCTCTGGTATGGATTCGCCGGCGGGTGTTTCATACAGAACAATAACTTCTAAATTTTGATAAGTTTGTCCCGCCAGACTTTCCAAGCAATCCCAAACTTTTATTGTATCGAAGAAACAAGTTATGCCTATGGTTACGCGGGGATTTTGGGGTTCTTTGGGTGCCGATTTGATAAATGCTTCACTCATATATTCAAGTTTTTGGTTGAGTAATTTTTGATTCACTTGTTCTAATAAAGCCCGATCTGGGACGATCGGCGTTTCAGGACAAGCTGAGATAGCTTCACTGATGATGCCGGCGAGCGATCGCGCGTCTCCTGGCTCAAACCAGCGCACGCCATCGGTTCTTGACATTAAATTTAAGGTTTCTTGGAATCCCCCCGTATCTGAAACTACTAAACTAACGGCTAACTGTCCCATCTCTAAAGCGGTATGGGGAAAGTTTTCTTCCAAGCTACAAAGACAGACAATGGGTGTCGGTGACTGGCTGACTAAATCAATTGCTTCTACGCTGGACAAATCAGGCAAAATATGGTAACAAAATTTCCCCTTTAAAGCGCCATCAATATACTGCTGACTATCCACCCCTTGAAGCACAGTTGACTCTAATTTGATGATTTTACCAAGAAAAAGAATGTAAATTTTCTCAGCTATATCGGGGTTAAGTAACTGAAGCGCCTCTACAAAAGTACACAGTCCTTTTCTCTCCTCTAACCTGCCAAAAAATATCAGGGGAATCTGTTTCGGATCGACTTGAGTTGTTAGTAGAGGGCGTATTTTCCAACTCTGGAAGGGCGAAGCATTCGGACACAAAACATTGGTTTTTAGCGGTAAATTATCGCCCGAATGCTTCGCCCCTACATCCGCTGATAAGTTGAGGATAGGAATAAAATAAGGCAAATGAACAGCACGACAAGTTTTCCAGCCATAGCTTTCTACTTTTGACTTCAAAAAGTAGGAGGGAAAGCAGGTTAAATCGGCATTGTCATAAGAATATTGTTCGTAGTGATAAGCCTGCCAAAACCACTTGGGATAATCTACTGTATATCTGCTATTAGTTTCCCGCAACCACTCAAAACCACCGTGATCTGTTACACCAACGAGGCAACTATTACCTAGCACCCCTGATTTTTTGGCTTGAATCGTGCGATAACCGCATCCCCAGATTGCGGGAAACTCAACATAAACAACTGCTTCAGGAAAAGTAGCAACCATTGCTTGAGTAAAGAACAAACAGCAGAAACTTTCGCGATCGAAGCATTGACCGATCGAGTCTTTTTGGGATTTAGACAAAATTGCTTGGTGGATTGGTTGAAGATTTAAAACTTTTTCTAGTTCGCCGGTAGAGAAGATGTGGTGGAGATTTGGCAGTTGTGAAATTCCTTGGAAGTTCTCATGATTGTGGCAAAGCAAGAGGATGACATACCAACCTTCTGCTGCTAATTTTTGGCTCAATGTGTTATAATAAGTGCCGATGCCACCATTTTTAGAAAATCCTTCAAATTCGTTGCTTGCTAGGATTGCAATTTTTTGAGCGGAGGTGTTAAAAGCCTCTAAAAATGGGGGCTGAAAGCCTAATTTTGAATTATCAGGAGAAAGGAGATGGGATACTAAATTTTCCGGTTGCATTTTCATAAAAATACCCATTAAACAGATGTAGGTTGGGTTGAGGTATGAAACCCAACTTCTCAAACTCTTGTAGATTTCTGGTTTCGATCGTTGGTGACAACTTAAGACTGAAACCCATAATTAATGTCGCTTTTAGTCGAGTCTAGATCCCCCTCGCATACCCCCTACTCCCCCGCCGGAGGGGGACGAAAGAGAAAAATCTTGTCCCCCCCTTATTAAGGGGGGTTAGGGGGGATCTAGACTTTGATACAACAAGAGAGACGGTCGCTTTGACGTTAAGTTGTCACCAATGGGTTTCGCTTTCCCCCAGATCAACCTACCCAACCTACTTATATTATGCTCTAGAGGATGGTGGGTTACGGCGCGGTTTAAGATTTATCCATTTGCCATAATAAGTCGATCGCCGCGCCTAACCCACCCTACAGGATGTTCACTTGTCCCCCTATCGTAGATAATAGTTTGGCTACTTCGGGAATCTCAAGAATATTTCCAAAATTCTCTCTGGCTTTAATGAGTTCGCGTTTAGCTTGTTCTAAATCTCCCCAATGAATAAAAGCCATGACTTTGGCTGCGGCAATATTTGGGCGCAATTCCTCGGTAACGATTTCAAGCGAGTATTCAAAAGCCTCATCAATATCTTCGTAAGAAAATATGCTAAAAGGAGTATCCTGTTCCAGTAGTAAGGTGTCGATCGGTAGAGGGTTGACATATTGAAATACTGCGGCTTGGTAGAGATTACAATGGTGTTTGAAGTATGGCCTCAGTTTGTAAATCAATAGATGAATCCAAGCGGTGTAAAAGTGGGCAAAATCATTATAGTGTACCAGAGAAGTCATGGGGATTAGATGAGCGTAAAAGTTTAGGAAAATGCTTTTCGTGAGTTCCCAGCTTTTCATGGCATCCACAAATAAATATTCTATAGGGCGTTGGTTCCAGCCAATTTTCATCACATCTCCTGGGTAAACTGCGATCGAGTGACTCCAGGGACTAATTCTGCCAACAAACTCGTCCAGAAAACTATCTCCCTGTTTATATCTGCCTTCTAGGGAAGTTCGTTTGACAGACGCATCCATATACGATGGTGCCCAAATGAAGAGATCGTAAGCATGAATGCGCTTGTCTTTAACAGTTACTTTAAGATTTTTTTTTAATCCCTTGGCTACAGAAATTGTTGCCGAACCAAGCCAGCACCCCAAATCGATGATTTCGCCTTTACCAGAATACTCATTTTGGGCATAATCTTGGAGAAAAACTTGCTCGGGTGCAGCAGTCATTCCTAATAATAAAGATGTTGATGAATCTTCATTATTGGAACGAATGCGACTGGGAGATGTTTGAAAAAATGCTGGGTTCATGTACTCTAGTCGCTGGTTGAATAACCATTGATTAACTTGCTCTAAAAATGCGCGTAGGGGAAGGGGTGGGGTTTCAGGATAAGCGGCAATAGCACTGGCAATTTGGCACGCGAGAGACTGGGAGTTTCCGGGGTCAAACCATCGTACACCATTTGAGCGATCGATCCAGTTTAGTGTTTCCTGAAATCCCCCCGTATTTGAAACTACTAAACTTACGGGTAATTGTCCCATTTCTAAAGAACTGTTAGGAAAGTTTTCTTGAGGACTTGTCAGGCAAACAATGGCCGGTGCTAATTCGTGGACTAGGGCAATGGCTTCTTGGCTAAATAAGTCGGATAATATGGTATAATCAAAGTTGTTTCCTAGTTGTTGCTGGATGTATTGCTGACTATCCTGTGGCTGAAGTTGAGCAGAATGAAGCGAAACGTTTTTGCCTAAAAATATGATGTGAATTTGCTGGCTGATTTTCTCTCCTAATTGCTGAATAGCCTCGATAAAAGTCAGGAGTCCTTTTCTTTCCTCTAATCTGCCAAAAAAGACAATGGGTATCTGTTCCCGTTTGAGGTTCAGCGCAACTTTCGCTAACATGGGTCGGTTTTTATCTAGGGGAGGGACAATATGGAAACAGTAGGGCAAATGAACCGCATGGGACGTTTTCCAGCCATAACTTTTGACTTTTGCTTCCATGAAAGAAGACAGGAAAAAGGCTAAGTCTGCATTTTCAAAAGAATATTGCTCGTAAATATAAACATTTCTAAACCAATTTCCGCCCCCTACAACGTATTTTTCATGGGCTTCATTTAACCACTCTTGACCGCTGTGCATTGTTACCGCTGTGAGGCAATTTTTCCCTAACAAACCCGAACGTTTTGCTTGAATCGTGCGATATCCCAGTCCGCACAAATCCGGAAATTCTATATACATTGGAGATTGGCTAAAGTGCGTGGCGATCGCCTGGATAAAAAAGAGGATTTTATAACTTTCTGATTCTACCCAGTCCCATTGCTTAAACTGAGATAAAATTGCTAGATGAATTGGCTGTAGTTCTAAAAAATGCTCGGCTTCAGAGGCGGAAAAGATATGGCGGATATGGGGGACAGTCGATTCTCCATGAAATTCTTTTTGAGT
Organism: Microcoleus sp. ARI1-B5; assembly: GCF_036705795.1. Lineage (NCBI taxonomy): Bacteria > Bacillati > Cyanobacteriota > Cyanophyceae > Oscillatoriales > Microcoleaceae > Microcoleus > Microcoleus sp. ARI1-B5. The sequence goes on along the minus strand of NZ_JAUBVK010000044.1, from coordinate 20,713 downwards.
TTGACATATAATTAAAATAATATCTGCACCTTGGGCTGCTAATTTTTGGCTCAATGTGGCATAGTAAGTGCCAATTCCACCGTTTCGGAAAATGCCTTCATATTCAGGAGTGACGAGGATTGCTACGGGTTCTGTGGAGGCCAATATTTTTTCAATAAAGGGTTGCTGGAAGCGCACTGCAAAATGATTTGCAGAAATTTCATTGAGTAAAGTTAATTGATTCATTGCGTAAGTCTTTTTAAGTTGACACTAATGCCCCTACACCTAATCTTTCTATCTTTCTTCAATCTGTTTCTTCACCCAAGCGCGAAAGACTTTCAGTGTTTTATTTCTTCCCTCGATTTTACTTTGTTCTAAATACTGGGGAATCACCTCCCCGAGCAATGGCAACCCTGGAAAATGAGGACTTTCAGTAACCTGCACGTAACGCCCCACTTGCAGCACGTTGATTTCTAATTTTGTCCCGTTAAACCGCCACAATTCTCCGACTCCTAATGCTTCATAATTATTCAACTGGGTGCGGGAGGAAATGTCAATCTCAATGGCTAAATCTGGGGGCGGTTCTACAGTTAAATCGATGCGTTTCTTACCCCGAACGGCTGCTTCGTTTTCGATATAGAAACAGCTATCGGCTTCTAAACCTTGTTGCATCGTTTCGCTTTTAAATGTAGTAGAAGCCAGATTTCTGAACTCAACGTCTAGTTCTTCCAGCAAAATTTCCACTAAGTTGCTAATAATAATTTTATCATCTTCATGTTCCGGTAATGGCACCATAATTTCTAAAACTCCCTGACTGTAATTAATCCGCGACCCCCGTTTTTCACCAGACTCCTCTAACATTTGTTCGTACATTTGCCAACTGACATCGGTCATCAGGAGTTGCTGACCGGGGGGGACGATAATTTGTTTAAGTTGGACTTGCATAGTTTCCTCTCTTTTGTGTTAGGGATTCGCCCCTGAATTATCTGGGCCAGTCGAGTTTGGTGCTGCTGAGACTTCACTTTTTGCAATTCTACTGTTTTTTGGTGCAGTTGAGCTTGAGACTGTTCTAACTCTGCCTGAGTGGCGTGCAGTTGCAGATCGGACTGTTGTAATTGAGCTTGGGTTTGCCGTAGCTGTTGTCGAGACTGCTCTAGTTCTGCCCGATCTTGCTGCTGCTGAGACTCTAGTTGCTCTACTTGCGATCGCGCCTGATTGAGTTGTTGGCGATCGGCCTCTAACTCTGCCTGAGTTGTCTGCAATTGTTCCCTTTCCCGTTCAAATTGCGATCGCGCCTGGGAGTGTTCCTCTTTTACTGTTTCCAATTCTCTCGTTTTTTGGTGCAATTTTTCGTGAGAATCTACCAACTCAGCTTGATTTTTTTGGAGTTGTTGTCGATACTGTTCGAGTTCGGTCTGAGTGGTCTGCAATTGTTCCCGTTCCCGTTCGAGTTGCGATCGCGCCTGAGAGTGTTCCTCTTTTAGTGCTTCCAATTCTCTCGTTTTTTGGTGCAGTTGCTCGTTAAACTCTGTTAACTGAGTTTGCAGTTGAGTTTGAGACTGTTCGAGTTCTGCTTGCGTTTGCGATCGTTGGATTTTTAGTTCCTCTAATTGGTCTTGACTTTGTGATTGTTGGATTTTTAGTTCCTCTAATTGGTCTTGAGTTTGGTGGAGTTGCTCGTTAGACTTTTTCAACTCAGCTTGAGTCAGTGTGAGTTCGTCTTGAAGTTGCTGTGCGGTTAGCATCCAACCTTGAGATTGGGGAGATAGAACCTGGTTATTTTTTGAGGACAACTGACTATTTTCTTCGAGTTTTTCCATAAGATTTTCTGGGGTGAGGGGTTCGACTTCGTAATCGAAGATGCCTAGACTTTTAACGCCTTCTGGTTTTTGACCGATGATGTAGCGATCGTAGAATTCATCGTCTACTTCAAAGACTTCTATTTTATCAGACGTTTGCGACTCTCTGTAACAAAAATGGGTCAAGATTTCCTGGGGAACTATGATACAGGCAGCCGCGACTCTTTCAATAGCAGTTAAATTGGGGGCAGAACCATGAAAAAGCCGTTTGTCATATACCAGTGCTTGTCCGGCTTTCATAGTTACGCTGGTAAGATAATGCTGTTGCATAAGCGACAGAATATCCTGACTGTAGGGAAATCCATCGAAAGCAAAAACTGGTCTTGGTTTTGAGTTAAGCAAATGGCTTTTTTTAACAACTTGAAGACAGCCGTTTTGCTCGTCTACATCAATAAGAGGACACCAAACACTAAAGGCTCTCAGTAAGGTTTCATCCAATAAAGATGGGTCTTGGTGTAGAGGCATTATACTATATAGTGCATCAGTTTTTTGATGAACTAAACTGCCCATTAGTATTCTATATTCAGGGAATAAAGGGGCTAATTTTGGAGCAAAAGCTCTTTTTATTTCTTGAGTAACCACCTGACGGTATGATACGTCTAAAGTATGAAAGCTGAAAGATATAGCAGGAGCTACCAAATCATCAGGAAGAGAATGCTGTTTGTCAAAACTGAGCAAACTTTGTACTTCATTTTCATTGAGGAGATTAATTATTATGTATCCATTCTCTTCAAGCTCTTGATGGATTCGCTGAATTGGGTTCGTTTGAGCAATTTCAATCATTACGTTGAGGCTTTTTTTTGAAAAATAAGGTTGAATATTTGATTAGTAAAGGCTAGAGGCCGATCTATCTTTGCTTCAATAAAATATTGCTGTAAAAGTTTCTCCTCGGTGGAAAGAGGATAGAGATTCCTCATCTCCTCAGAATCACCATCTGCAACAAGTAAATCTTTCAAGTTTGAACCCAACACAATCTCAAACTCATGGTAACTAACCGCATTTCCCCAACGAATTAAAGCATTTTTTGCATCTGCAACTGTGCCGCTATCCAACTGTTTTCTTATTGCTAACTTAAACTGATTTCTTGAAGAGTTTTCATAGTATTTCACAGCTAATTCCAAGGGCAAAAAATGAAAGAAAGGAAGCTGCGAGGTGTGATAATCAAAATAAGTTAGCCGATTAGGAGTCTCCGCTACGATTAGAGTTCCACCCGGTAGAAGCAGATCCCACGCCTCTTTTAAAGTTTTCAGCCGTTCCTGGATAGTCATGTGTTCCAGTACAGCAAATAATAAGATGACTGACACTCCTGAACAGTGATTAGATTTCAGTGTTTCCAGTAAATCATCAGGAGCAGATTGAATAATGGAAACGTTGTTAATTCCCATAATCTGCATTCGGGCTCTGGCTGCTAAAACGGATGATTCAGAAACCTCATAGGCATAGATATGTTTGGTAAAATGAGAGAATGCTGCTGTACTGGAACCCGTTCCGCACCCAATCTCAATAATCTCTTTATCGCTTAGATCGAATACTTTGGTTATCCAAGGAATGTAAGAAATTAAGGTTCTTTCATATCGCCGAAATACGTGGTCTTTGATATCATTTTTTAGCTCTTCAGTTTCAAAAAGTTGTTCATCTATCCCTTTGTAATAAGTTTGACGCAGAATCTTTTCTATCTCAACATGAAATTTTGTGTGTTCGGAACAAAGTTTTTCTATATCTACTGGGTTCATTTGACAATTTCCTTGGCCGAAATACTTATTTTGAGCATAATTGTCTAGAAAGATTTGCTGTTGTTTTTCCCACCCGCGCGATCGCCCTGACCCGCAAACCCCCAAACCGTTGAGCGATAGATGGAAAACATACGCCTAGTAACAAAAGAGAAATACCATTTCAAGTCGGCATAATGTCGTCGAGTCTCAGTTGTAAATTTGGAAACAGGTCAGAAGAAATCGTATCTCCCAAACGATATTGTTCCTGTTGGTACACACCATTAACTAACTGGCAGACTGTGAAAGTCGGTTGCTTTGGATTGCCGATAAATTGGAAACCACCCAAACCCCGAAAGTCCACAATCCAATATTCGAGGATATTCAAAAAAGCGTATTCTTCCACTTTTCTTGCATAATCATCTTGCCAATTGGTGCTGACCACTTCAGCAACAAGCTTAATGGTACTACCGTTACAAATCACTGGTTCTTTTTGCCAAAGTGGTTCTTGAGTTAGTTCTGCTTTATCTAAAACAGCTACGTCAGGACGCAGCGCTGTGGCTTCAGCATATAGTGGTTTGAGCCGACAATTTTTTGGAACTAACCAGTTGAAATTATCGCGAAAAATTTCGACATATATTCTACCTGCAATACTCCCAGCAACAGCTTCGTGAGGGCCAGTAGGTGACCTGTCTCTGAGTTCTCCGTCAATTAGTTCATAGCGTGTATTATCCCCATATTGGGCGATAAACTCTTCAAAGCTAAGTAGTTTGGCTGGGGTGTAGGTCATAGGTCGTGTTTTAACGGGATGTAACTTAATTGTAAGTTGAGTTAAAATCGGCTATCTGGCAAAAAAACAAAGGTATGGCACTGTTCACCCTCGTCAGTCTCTTGCAAAATCTCGCGTCCCAACATCCCGATCGCATCGCCTACACTTTCCTAGAAGATGGAGAAAAACCTAGTGCCAGTTTAACTTATCGCTCCTTGGAGGAAAAAGCTAGGGCGATCGCCGCTTATTTACAATCTCAACTCTCTGTTGGGGAAAGAGTTTTGCTGGTCTATCCCCAATGTTTAGAGTCCATTGTCGCCTTTTTCGGTTGCCTTTACGCTGGAGTTGTTGCCATTCCCGCACCCGCACCGGAAGCGGCGCGGCTAAAACGTATTTTACCGAGATTGGAGGCGATCGCCGCCGATGCTGGAGCTTCATTAATCTTAACCACTGCCAGCCTGCTAGCCAACCGTGATGGCAACCATTTAACATTTAAGGCAAGAAGCTTTGTCCGCCGACTCAACGGCAGGGCTTCACTCTTACTCAACTACTATTTGGCAGAGGGAGAAATCGCCCAAAAAACACCCCAACTCGCCACTATTCCTTGGACAGCCACCGAGAAAATTCCTTTCCAACTTGCTGCCCAATGGCAACTGCCGGAAATTAGCAGCGATACCCTAGCTTACCTGCAATATACCTCTGGTTCTACTTCCACACCCAAGGGAGTGATGCTCGACCACAAAAACCTGATGGGACATTTAGTGGCACTTCAACAAGCTTGCGGGTATGACTCCAACAGCATCACCGTGACTTGGATGCCCTATTTTCACGATTACGGACTGGTAGAGGGGATTCTTGCACCGCTTTATAATGGCACTCCTTGTTACTTGATGTCGCCAATGGCGTTTATCAAACAGCCGCTACGCTGGCTGAAAGCTATTTCCCACTATCGCGCTACCCATAGCCAAGCCCCGAATTTTGCCTATGCTTATTGCTTGCGCCGGATAACGTCAGAAGAACGCGCCACGCTCGATCTTAGCAGTTGGCAAGCTGCGGGAAATGCCGCCGAACCCATCAACCCGGAAGTGATGGAACAATTCTGTCAAACGTTTGAGTCTTGCGGGTTTCGTCGCCAGACTTTTGCCCCAGCTTACGGACTGGCGGAAGCCACTTTGTTAGTTACGACGAGTCGGAGAACGGACGATTTGGTTTTCTGTACGGTTTCTGCTGAGAAGTTGGCACAAAATCGCATTGTGGAGACACCGACAGGACAAAGGTTGGCTGGTTCGGGGCGGCTGTTGGGGAATACTGTTGTGGCAATTGTGCATCCAGAAAAGTTAACTCGATGCGCTTGTGATGAAGTAGGGGAAATTTGGGTATCGAGTGCGGGGGTAGCGCAGGGTTACTGGCAGCGTCCTGATGCGACTCAGGAGACGTTTCGAGCTTATTTAGTGGATACGGGGGAGGGGCCGTTTCTGCGGACGGGGGATTTAGGATTTTTTAATAAAGATGGAGAGTTGTTTGTTACAGGTCGCCTCAAGGATTTGATTATTATTCGGGGAGAAAACTATTATCCCCAGGATATTGAATGGGTGGTGGAAAAGAGTCATGCGGCTTTGCGTCCGAATTATGGGGCAGCCTTTGTTATTGAAGTTGATGGAGTCGAACAATTAGTTATTGCCTTTGAGGTCGAGCGCCAGAAGAGTAAAAATCTTAATGTGGATGAAGTGGTGGGTGCTATCCGCAATGCTGTAGCCGGACACTACGAGTTACCTGTTTATGGGGTGGTGCTGCTGAAGCGGGGGAGCATTCCTAAGACTTCTAGTGGTAAAATTCAGCGGCAAGCGTGTCGGAAAGCTTTTGTTGATGGCAGTTTGGATAGTATCGCTATTTGGACTTTAGCAAGTGCCGACCTTCAGCAGGAAACTACTCCTCAGAATGACATAGAGTTCCAATTAATTCAAATTTGGCAAAGGGTTTTAGGCATTACATCAATCAGCACCAAAGATAACTTCTTTGAGTTAGGGGGAGATTCGCTCAAGGCTGCGGTGGTGGTGGCTGAAGTAGAAAAGATGTTCAGTCAAGCTATTCCTTTGGCAATCTTAATGGAAGCACCAACCATTAAGCAGCTAGCTAATCTTTTTGTTCAGGAATACTGGAAAAAAATCGGCTCCAGATCCCTCGTCTCTATTAAACCCAGTGGTTGCAAGCGACCGTTTTTTTACGTTCACGGTATTGGCGGTTTTGGTCTTGCTCCCACATTGGCACGCTATCTGCACCCAGAACGCCCCTTGTATGGACTGCAAGCAGTAGGTCTAGGTGGAGAAGCAGCCCCCTACACTCGCATCGAAGATGTGGTAATGCACTACATTCAAGAAATTCAAGCTGTTCAACCTGAAGGTTCCTATCTTTTAGGGGGTCAATGTTCGGGAGGTAATATTGCCTTTGCAATGGCTCAAGAACTGAAAAAGCAGGGTCAGCAAGTTTTACTGGTTGTGATGTCAGATAGTCCCAATCCATTTATTGAACAAGAGCAAAGAGTGGAATGGTTGAATCACTGGAGAGCGTTGGGTAAACAACGCGACAGAGAAAAATTAATCAGTAGTGGTTTTAGCCCTAGTCAAGTTGACAATACTCTGAAAGTGATAGAAGCGAATCATCAAATTTTGGTTAACCACCAACCACAACGATATTCGGGACGAGTGGTTTACTTCTCAGCACAGGAAAATCAAGAGTATCTAAAAGAGTACGCAGATTACTTCAATCCCATGCAATCAAATGGCTGGAATAGCTCGGTAGAGGGTGGAATTGAAGTTATTGGGGTTCCGGGTAGACATGGGACTTACCATAATGAACCCCACGTTCGGGTCTTAGCAGAAAAATTGAACGCTTGTTTAGAGGAAGTTGATGGTATCCTACTTCCTGAGCGAAGATAAGCATCGCCTACGGCAGGCGGTTACGCGATCGCTGTTGGCGATTTCGTTATAGGTAGAGTGCGATCGCACTCTCTACAACTTCTACGTTGTCTCTATTCAAGTAAAAGTAGATGCTGTGGCTTGATGACCAGAGTACAGCTTAGAGATAGTTTCATCCACATTCTGACTGATTTGTCAACGACTTCTACTGAACCGGCGCTCTAGCTGCCGGGGCTGTGACATCTGTGCCGGATTAAGTGGCGGACTTGGCGATGTTAAAGCAACCCCATCAACGTTTGAGCAGGTGATCGCGTAATTGTGTAAGCCAGACCCTACCTTGTTATTCACACATCTTGAAGCATACGCCAAGCGCTGATAAGAATTCCGTGCTGTCCGTATGCGTGAAAGTGCGTCCAAAGAACGAGTTGATCATCTCCCCTGGACGTGCTTCGAACGAGAACGGTTCAAGGTTGGTGGTATGGGTGTTCGTCCCGTATGTTTGGACGTTTTCTCTTTTGTTCGTGGTTATAGTTAGCTGCGTGATATGCTTTGCCCCGAAATAATCACCGATCATACCGACGATTTTAGTAATGTACTCGTCCTCTTTTAAATCGATGCTTGCCATTTTACCCCCCGCGCCGCCATGTTGCGGAGGCTGCCAATCCTGGTTACGGTAGATTGCCTGAATCGAATCGCCAATGTCACCAGAGTTTACATTCAGTCGAGATAACCGTGCAGACCAAGATGGCCAATCAACAAACGTAGAACCAGTGCCACCAACTGGGCTCTCTAATCGGACTGAAAGTATGACATCACGCCGTTCTTGATTGTCTTGAAGAAGTTTAAGCGCCCCATCCATATCCTTGTTTGCAACAAGCGCCTCGACCTTAGCGTCCAGATCAATGCCTTTGACAAAGGGAACACCAACCTCCCTCATATATTTATCTAATTGACTTTCTGGCGGATACAACCCCTGCCGCGTCCAGTTAAAAATTAAGCCACCCACGATCAAAACCATTGCCACAGGCAGCAAGTAGGGTGAAACGACAAATAGCTCCGCAACCATGAGACAGCTAGTAACGACACTAATACCAGTCTCAACCCCATCCAACCACTTTTGTGTTGTTTCCCTTTTTTCATCGCTTAGGCTCTCACAGAGTTGCCAAACTGAACAAGCGGCAAGTACAACCGCAGCGACACCGCCAATTAGACGAACAGTTCCAATCACCCTACCAGATCTGAATATCCGTTTGAACGATGTTTCTTCTTCTAACACAGCCGAGTTTTTCGCATCCCTGATAGTCTTCAGCATTCTTTGACCAGCTCGTCTGATAAAAACAGATTCTGAGGCGATACTCGGCTCTGTATGCACTTTGGCGACGGCCATCTGCTCTGATAATCCTTCCATAGCCTTCAGTCCTTCGTAGCTAAACAAAACTTTTGTTGGCCTAAAGACTTCCCGACCCGCTATATATAGATTGTGCGATGCCTCAACGAATTGCGAAGCCAACATAACGCATTCTCCAACAAGCTGGATCTTCTCTCGAAGCGGAATCGCCACGCGGTCATCCGAATGAGATAATAATTTATACATGCTATAGATTGAATAAGCTACAAGCAAAATGTGGCAACTGCGCACTACCAAGGTCAGTTTCGGGTATCGGTTTATAATTGCTTTTGCATTCAATCTAAACTTTTCGCCATTTATAGTGGTGTATAAAGTCTCTCCTGCCCCTGATACATCAAGCGATTTGATAAAGAGTTCATTGAACTCAACAGCATTATGGCTGTAATAGTCCTGCAAATCGCGCACGGCTTTCTCGCTTAGCTCAGCTTCATCAAATTTAAGCGTACCATCACCAATTTTTTGCAAAAAGGCTTTAATGCCTTCCGGCAACCATTCGCTGAGCAGTTCTTTATCATGAAGAGAAAAATCTTCTAATAGCTTGCCGATAACTCCGTGCAACACAAGTGTATAGTATTGTTTCGCACAGTCTCCACTCGGTTGTAATGTCCCCAAAAGAGTAGCAAGCTTTTGAACTGGTTCCATTGCCAAACTTGGTTCTGACGATGAATGAACTCGCTCGATCATCTGAATCAATGAATGGCGATCGCACAGAGAATTGAATAGACGTTTAGCCCATTTCTCTCCTTCTTCACCAGCCACATAGGAAAGTAGTGATGGGTAAGAATTCAGTACGGCTTCTCTCGCTAGCCCCTCGGCCTGACGCACGTAATTAACTGACCGAGGGAGCATATGCTTGATGAAATACTTCAGTTTCTGACTCTGTTCCTGAGACAGGTGGATATTAACCCCCTTCTCTAAACTAAATTGGTTTATGCTGTCAGTGAGTAAAACCTTTGAGAAGGTATTGCGATACCATACTTCATCATTTTTAGCGAGTTTCTGCGACCTGATATCCAAGCTTGGGGGTTCCTCGCCATAGATTCTGTTTAACCAGTCCTTTTGTACTGGATCTTGTCCCATAGCCCATTTCATATTGCGCGACAAGAGGGCGTTGGTAGACTCGGCAATTTTTTCAGGCGAGATATTTATCGCTCGCAAAGCTGCAACACTCAGAGAGGAATCATGGCCTTGAGAGGATTCATCATCTTCTACTTCCGGATAAGGAACGCCAACATTCTCTTGATCGGGCTTGGCATTCAATTGAACATATCTTAAGGTTGTCTGACCGATAACTTCTGCTAGTGTCGGTGCTTTATAGACATCTAGATAGTGGTCAAATGTAAGCTTGAGTTTAAATTTTTCACCGGGGAACTGCCTAAAATTAACTTCTTTTTTTACCTCAATCTGAGATTCTTTTTGAGTACATGAGACGACTACAAAATCATCAGTTATTTCATCACCGTTCAGTCCAATCGATATTTTTGGTTTAGGTAGTGTGCCCTCAACACCATAATCGATCTGCATCTCGCCACAGTCTTTCCATACGATATCCTTCAAATTGGGTAGTTCGGTTGTGTCAGATGGAAAGGTATCTGAAGATATTTGGATCGTGTAAGTGACTGGCTTCACTGAGAACCCTATAATTTCATACCTTGAAGCCTTTGTTATATCTTTTCCTAAAAACAGTTCACCTTTAATCAAAAAACCATTAACGTCTCGACTGATTCTAATCTCACCTTGGACGACCCCAGAGAAGGAAGAGTTGTTCCAAGTTAATACGTTAGTGTTATACTCAACGTTTTTAACAAGTTTCTTTCCAACCCGCACAACACCTTCCTTCTCACCTTCCTTTTTCTGCTCAATATCAATACTTAAGAAGTTTGAATTCCTTCCCCAGTTTCCGTTGCTGAGCTTTTGGAAGCAGTAAAAGCTTGCCGTGATAGTGGCAATATCTATGATATCGGAAGTAACATCAGATGCCATTTTTTAGTTTCTCCTTTTGGTGATAAAAACTAGATGAAATGCGAAACCATTCCTGAGCTAAATAACGATTCCATCAATCACTTTCTGAAAATTTAAAGTTAGAGGCACTTTTGCCTAACCCGATCCACCCCATAGAACCAGCTTTCCCAACAGATTACAAAAATCCACACCGAACAGACGAACCTTGCCATAAGGCATCGCCAAAAGTTCCCCTTGGGATAAAGCTAATTTGAGGAATTTTGACTTAAAAGAAACGAACCCTCATCTTCCTCCCCGATAAAATATCCCCTCAACTCCTCTCGCAAAATCTTCCGCGCCTGCGAAATACGCTTGCAGACATTCGGGTAGGAAATCTCTTGCTGTTGGGCAATCTCTGGATAAGACAGATACATTTAACCTGGTAAATCCCGGACAATCCGAGATTACTAAGTATAGTAAGACTTGGAATTATTGAAACTCCTAGTCAAAGAGGTATCTCTCAAAGCTTCCAATAAAATATCGAAAGCGCTCTTTGAACCACAACCTAAATTATGGTTAGACGAAAAACAACTTACAAATATGTGCTTTTCTGTCATGCTTACTACAACACAGCTATTTAGCTGCTTGACGCTTCAGCACTTGATTGAGCTTGCAAGTCAGATTATGTTTAGCTGCTTGCTCTTCGCTCCCATGGCAATTAGGATAACGCATTTTCAAGAAATTACCGGAAATTTACAAAAAGTAATCTACTTTACTGCAACAGTTCCCGATCGAAGTGCAGGATAAACGTCTCGCGCAGCCTTGTCGGTAAATTAGCGATCGCACGACGAATCACAATCCTTTTCTCGTCTGTCTCCAAAGCGCTTTCTGGCGTATCCTCACTCCGTACCAGTCCTTGCTCCTCGCTTGAGGCGTATACTTCTATATCCTCAACTCTATTTGCACCGCGACTGCGTTCTCGATGAATATCCACGCAGAGATTATGAGTCACTCTTGTCAACCAAGCCTTAAAATTAACAATTTCCCCCGTTTCATACTTTTGCACCTTTTCCCAAGCTTTGAGCATTGCCCGACTCAGTGCATCTTCAGCATCAGTCGGGTTCCCACCCATCCACTTGATGCAGCAACGGTAAAGAGAGTCTCGATACTGCTGCCAATGCTGCCAAAAAGCTGTCCCTATATCTTCAGCGCAATCCCACAGGCTTGATGCAGCAACTGATTGTAATTCTGTCATAACTCCTGACCTGGTAGTGTACCTAATTGGTGCAAGACAAATGTCTTAAAAAGCCGTCCCTTCTCTTCCTCTCTCAACTCAATTGCATCCCACATACGAATTAAAATTTCGCTCAGGGCGATCCTATGTCACCTACGCTACATCTAGCGGACAGGTTCAAACGCCTGTCCTATACGAATTGGTTTGCAATGAGATGCTTTCTCTCTCTTCCTTGGAAAGCTTGTGCCAAAACCTGTCCACCCATCACGTATTAGTTTGGGGAACCACTAGGCTTTTCTACGCACCCGATACGAGGCACAAGGGTGATAATAGACGCTAAACCCTATCCAGTCTAATTTATAGACGAATGGCACTCTCGATAACTGAACAAACCCTGATGTGAAAAACTTTTAAGTATGGGGGGTGATGAAACTTGAATTACGATTAAGTAATCCATGCAATAAGTCTAACATCACGATTAAGGAAATGTCAAGAAAAGATATTTATGTCGTTTTGTAAATTATTTAATGAATGAAAAATGAATTTAAAATGCGATCGCTCCCCGGTTCTCTAGATACAGACAGTGTGCTTTTTGTCAATGAGCAAATATACTGAAGAATCTATTTTGGAGAATTGTTAGATCTCAGAAAATTCTCGGTAGAAGCTGTAAGGCGCGGCGGTAAGAGAGACTTGCTTCGTTAATCTGACCCCGTTCTGCTAAAATATCTCCCAAGTGTTTGTGCGACCGGGAGTCATCTGGATTCAGTTCGATCGCACGTCGGTAAGATGCGATCGCCTGTCGTACTATTACAAATTAACTGGCAATGGGATGCTCTCCCTCTCTTGCCTCAAAAAGCCTGTGCGAAACCCGTCCACCCATCAGGCATGAGTTTGGTGAACTACTCGCTTATAGAATGCACTTGACAATAGCCACAAGGGTAACAATAGATTATAAACCTGACCGTGCCTGGTTTATATACTTTTGACCTCCTCGATAACCGTCAATCCTGATGTGAAATAGCTTTTGAGTATGGAGTGCGGACTGAAAGTTGAATGACGAGCAGGTAATGTACGATGTAAAGATAACATTCTCCTTAGAGGGGAGTCAAGGGATGTATACTTATGTTAAATAAAGAACCTTAAATAATTTATCCCAAACGAATAAATTTGCGTTAATAACCTTGTGTTAATAACCGATGAAAGCTGAGATCTTCGTGCAGCGAAGGTCAAAACGAGGCTCTTTAAAGCATCTATTGGGTTAGTATGCTAGAATACATTGGATTTTAAGCTAAGATGAAAAAAAATTCGCAGATCGGAAAAGAAGGCTCTTGCTCCCTCATCTCAGTAAAACCTAGTGGATACAAGCGACCTTTCTTTTACATACATGGTGCAGATGGTCACACCATAGATACTGCGTTGGGGCGATGTATCGATCCCGAACGTCCCTTTTATGGAATACGAGCAGTAGGACGAGATGGACAAGGAGTTCCCCATACTTGTATAGAAGAGATGGCGGCTTACTATATTCAAGAAATACAGACCGTTCAGCCTGAAGGCTCCTATCTTCTAGGCGGTCGTTGTACGGGAGGGAATATTGCTCTTGAAATGGCTCAACAGCTAAAAAAACGCGGTCATAAAGTCTTATTAGTGGTTATGGTAGATAGTCCAAAACCATTACTTACAGAAGAAGAGAAAATTGATTATCCGAATGCAATAGCCCGCGAACAAATGAGGTGGAGAGGAAAGTTAATAAATGACGACTCCGATCCCAGCCCGATTGAAAATCACTTCAACCCCAAAGTTTTTGAGTATAACCTCCAAATTCCAATCAATCATCTACCACAGATATACTCAGGACGGGTTGTTTACTTTGCTGCTCGGGAGAAGAGTGAAGATTCTTTCATTTCCGAGCTATTACAACCTAATGCTTGGAATCGTTGGATTATCAAGGGAGTTGAAGTCTATGAGGTTGCGGGAAATCACTTATCGATGACTAAAGATCCTAATGTTAATCTTTTAGCAGAAAAAATAAGTATCTGCTTAGATCGAGCAGAATGTGAGGAGAAAAAAATAAAGAGCAGCGGAGAACAACTTAATTCTAAGCTTAGTATCGATCTGGAACTTGAAAAGAAAGGATATGCGGTGACAGATTTTTTTGGAAAAGACGAAGTACAAAGTCTTCTTAAATTCCATGAAGAAAACTCAAGTCCAAAAGATATACTAGAATCTATTTTATCTTCCACTATAGCTAGTTCAGACCTATTCTATCGTCAACGAGTAATCCAAAAGCTAAAAAAAGTTTTTATTCCCAAGCTAAAGGTTTTATTTCCAAATCATAGAATATTGTTTTGTACTTTTGTTAATAAAAAAACTAATGAATTTGACAGTGAAGTAGAGCTGCATCAAGATCCATCTTTTGCGGACGAAACAAGTTTACAGACTTGGGGAATTTGGTGTCCTCTGATTGATGTTAACGAGCAGAATGGCTGCTTTTATACTGTTCCAAAAAGTCACTTGCTAAATTTAAAGCCAAGGTATTCTAGAGAATTTCCCTATAGTCAAGAGATTCTTTCTCTGATGAAACAGGATTATCTTACCAGTGTCCCAATGAAAGCAGGACAAGCTTTAATATACGATAATCGTCTCTTTCATGGTTCTTATCCTAACATAACTGATAATGAAAGGCTAGCAGTTATCTGCTTTATAATCCCTAAAGATAGCCCGGTTTATTTCTACTGTCGAGATTCTCAAGCTCCAGGTTTACTAGAAGTTTTTGAAGTAGACGATGCGTTTTACGATACTTATATCCCAGGAAAAAAACCAGAAAATGCCGTAAGTTTAGGTGTTATGGACGAGCGAGTAGCGCCCGTAACACCAGAACAACTGGTGAAATTTATGAGCGAACCGCAGCCAAAAGTAGATAAAGGTACTGGAATCAGAGAAAGATTTTTATCATTTTTTAACTTGCTTCGAGGTAACGACTGGTGGTTTTTCAAGATTTCACCTCTACTTGCCATAGCCTATGGGTTTGATTATAAGCGTATTATTCATCGGGAAATTGAAACGAAGGGATATGCAGTAATTAATTTCCTCAATGAGAATGAAGTAAAAAGTCTCATAAGTTTTTATAAAAAACAATCTCTCCCTGATGATATGGTAGCTTCTCCAGGTATGGTTTTTAGTATAGGAACGACCGAACTATCATATCGCCAGAAAATTAGTCAAGAAATAAAAAAAGCATTTACTTCTAAGCTAAAAAGTTTATTCCCCAATTACAGAATAGCTTTTGGGGTTTTAGGTTATAAAAAGCCTGATGCTTCGTCTAGCAAAATGCATCTTCATCAAGATTGCTCTTTAACAGACGAAACAGTTATGAAATCTTTGGGAGTTTGGTGTCCTCTCATAGATGTTGAAGAACAAAATGGTTGCCTTCAGGTTGTTAACAGAAGCCATTTACTTAATTCAAAAGCAAGACCTTTTTGGGTTTTTAGTTGGTTTCCCTACGATCAAGAAGTTCTGTCACTGATGCAAGAGCATTACCTTACCAGTCTCCCGATGAAAGCAGGACAAGCACTGATCTATGATAAGCGACTGTTTCACGGTTCTCCTCCCAATACAACTGCTACTGAAAGAGTAGCAGCTATTTGCGGCCTAGTTCCCCAAGGAATACTGTCTCAGTTTTGCTCCAGAGAGTCCCAAATCTCTGACAAGATAGAACTGTTTGAAGTAGAGGACGAGTTTTACGATAGATACATCGCAGGCCAGAAACCTGAAGGGCTTAAAAGTTTAGGTACTTTTGATTATGAAGTCGATCCGCTAACGCCGGAACAGCTTGTGGAGTTTATGAATTCTCCCCAAGCACAAGTAAAGAAAGACACTGGATTTAGAGAAAAGCTTTTATCATTTTTCAACCTGCTTCGAGGTAGCGACTGGTGGTTCTACAAGATTCCACCTCTACTTGCTATAGCCTATGCCGAAATCCTGTTACAAGCTACGCCACCCCAGCAGTCAATTGCTACGTTACTGACACTTTTAGCTTCCATGTTCTTCGTCGCCGCCTACGGTCACGTCATCAATGACATTTTTGATGTCGAAGTAGACTTGCAAGCAGGCAAACAGAACAGAATGGCTTCCCTCTCAAACCCACAACGCCTCTTACTGTGCGTAACCCTGGCAGGTTTGGGTTTAGTCCCCTGGCTATTCATCGGCTTGGGTACTCAATCGGCAATCTTACTCGCCTCCATATACATCCTACTGACTATCTACTCCGCTCCTCCCTTGCGACTGAAAGAAAGGGACATTTGGGGGGTAATCGCAGATGCCGCACAAGTTCATGCAGTACCGACTTTGCTCGTAGCCACAGTATTTTCTCACTTAGCTGCTACTCCCCAGCCAGAGAGTACCGTTTTAGCGACTGCCGCTACTGCTTGGGCATTTCTAGCAGGAATTAGAGGCATTTTACTCCATCAAATTTGGGATCGAGACAGCGATTTAAGCGCGGGTGTAACAACATTAATAACCAAAATAGGCGTAGAGTCAGCAAAGTTTGGGATAACCTATATTAGCTTTCCCCTTGAACTTTTACTACTCACTCTACTAATACTCGTTATCTCCCAGTTCGCGCCCTCCCTACTCATTTTCTGCGCCCTTTACATTCTGTTAAGAATTATCATCACTCAGTCTGCTGTTACTGCTTTAGATCCCGCTCCTGCTCAGAAAACCTATATACTGTCACACGATTTCTACGAAGTGTGGTTGCCTTTAGCATTGCTCATTCTACTCGCTATCCGGGAACCACTTTTTCTCAGCCTGCTAGTCATTCACATAGGACTGTTTTATCCAGCGATCGCCCAAAGAGTCTCTGAATTCAATCCACTTCTTGTTTCAGGCTCAAAGGTTGTTACAAATTTAGTAAAATTGCTGCGGAGCGGTCTCAATAGGCAAGAAAACATTCAGCAACAACAGCAAGAAGTGATTGAAATATCTACTGTATTTCCTTCTGATAAATTGAGAGACAGTATCACTAAAGCTATAGATTTCTTAGCCCAAGCCCAATTAGATGATGGAGAGTTTCAGACAACTTTACCCAATGAGAATTTAAAGGCGATTTGCGAAACAATTGGCTTCAAGCAAGAAGCAACAAAAAACCTAGTTTTTGATAGTTCTCCTTTTGTAACTTCACTTATTGTATATTCTCTGAGTTTTCTAAGCTATGAGAGTAAGGTACAGCAACTAATCAAGAGAGGATTAGGCTTTCTATCACAGGAAATGGAATCAGGTGGATTGTGGAGGTATTGGTCTTCAAAGAATGAAAAGCATAATGCCGCTCCTCCTGACTTGGATGATGTTTGTTGCGCGTCCTACGTTTTGAAGATGAATGGTATACCGATTCAACCGAATACTGCAATCATTCTTGATAACAGAAACCAACAGGGATTATTCTACACCTGGCTACTTCCTAGAACCATCAGAGGAATTGTTCTAAATTTGCTAACATTAGGAAAAAGATTCTCTTACTTAGATAAATTTTGGAAAACGACCGACAAAGATGATATTTGTTGTGTAGTAAATGCTAATGTCTTATTATACCTTGGAGAAAATCGACAGACTCAGAGAGTAATTGAATATTTAATTAGCATTGTTCTTCAAGAAAACGAAAATGAAAACACTTCATTTTATAATCATAAATTAAGTTTATACTATATGCTTTCGAGGGCATATTTTAATGGTGTTAATTCACTGGGAGTTATAAAAATTCCAGTTATTAATAAAATTTTAAGTTTACAGAAAGCTGACGGCTCATTCGGTGACGAGTTGCTGACAGCTTTAGCCATATGTGCGTTACTGAATTTCAATTCTCAACCTCTCAGCTTAGATAAAGCCATCGATTTCTTACTCAAAACTCAGCAATGCGATGGTTCCTGGCAGAGAATTCCGATGTATGGTGGCAAAACAAATAAAGAGACTTTTGGCTCGACTGAGTTGACAACGGCATTTTGCGTAGAAGCTTTAGCTAGGTATTGCTTGTTAGATAGTACAAGGAATTTTCAACAAAGTCGGACAGAACTGCAACAATTACAAGCTCAACTGCAACAGACTGAGCAAGAATTGACACAATCTCAGTCTCAATTATCTATCTCTCAAACAGAATTAGCACAATCTCAATCTGAATTACAAACATCACAAACAGAATTAACACAACTTAAGTCTTATCTTCAACAAACTCAGGGAGTAGAGGGGATAATGAGCTATTATCGCTCTCGCATCGCTTCCAACCCTGACGATATCCAACTTTACCATCAAGCACTAGAAGTTAAACCAGATGATGCTCAAATCTATTTGCAATTAGGCAATGCCTTAGTTAAACAAAATCGCTTTGATGAGGCAATCTCCTATTACCAAACCGCACTCCAATTTCACCCAGACAACTTTGAAATACACTTAGAGCTAGGAAAGGTTTTAGAGAAAGAGCAGAAATGGGATGAGGCGATCGCTGCTTACCGACGTGCGATCGTGTTAAATCCAGATTACTCTTGGTCGCACAAACACTTAGGAGATATTTTAGCAGAACAAAGTCAACTTAACGAAGCAAGTCTCTCTTACCGTCGCGCCTTACAGCTTCAACCGAGAATTTTTTGAATCAAAAAAAGATGCCAGACAGACTAGAAAAACTAATTGCTCATTACCAAAAAGCTCTAATTATCAAACCTGATAATGCTGCTGTTCGCAGTCAATTGCAGAAATTATATCAAGAGCAAAGTAAATATGAGGAGGAAACTTCCCCTTATACAAAGCCGCACAACACCTCAGAAGACGTAGAACGCTACTACCAAAAGTGGACAGATCGTTATATCGAAGGTTTTGGTAAGGTATTTCAAGCGTTGCTAACTAAAAATGTTGAAGACCTCATTCACTACATTGCACAAACTATCGGAGTTAGAGATGGAATGAAGGTTTTGGATGCCGGATGCGGGGTGTGCGGCCCTGCAATTATCCTAGCTGAAAAATACCATATTCACATCGAAGCTGTCACCATTTCCGAAACGCAAGTGAAGTAGGCTCTTGAGAATATTAAAAGAAGTAATTTGAAAGGAACAATCAATGTATGTAAAGCCGATTTTCATGAGTTAGAAAAATATTATAGCGCCGATGAGTTTGATGCAGTATTCTTCCTAGAATCTTTAACACACTCGCATAATCCCCAAAAAGCTGTTCAATCGGTACGAAATATTATTAAAAAACGGGGAACTATTTACATTAAAGATTTATATAGAGGACCTGATAATCCTAACATGAAAAGTCAGATTGATTATCCCATTGAAGCTATCGAGCGCCAGTTTTGTCTTAAAATTAGACCTGTCGGAGAAATCATTGATATTTTAAGTGAATGCGGCTTTGAACTCGCTTTTTGCAAAAGACTCGAAGTAGAAGCCAACTTTGATGTTGGGAACAATTTTACAGCCAAACATCTTTTCAAGTTGCTAAAAGACCAAGATGGTGCTTGGGTAGATCGCGGTATGGTATTTCTGAATTGGCTGGAAATAAAAGCGATGAAGCATTACTAAATTGGGAAAACTCAAGTCCTATCCAACAAACTCAGGGTGTAGAGGGAATAATAAGCTATTATCGCTTTCTCATCGCTTCCAACCCTGACGATATCCAACTTTACCATCAAGCACTAGAAGTTAAGCCAGACGACGCTCAAATCCATTTGCAGTTAGGCAACATTGGTAACAAGTTAGAAAGGAGTAGATTCTGTCAATACCCCTTTGTGCATAAATATAATTGGATAATAATGATAATCAAACAAGGGGTAAGGGTGGGAGAGTCCGCCTGTGGCAGACTCTCCCACGCCTAGGGCGATTATCATTATTAATAAGTTGTTGGCTCGATTGGCGTGGCACTGCGCTCGATAATAATGGCGGACGCTCGATAATAATGACGGGCGCTCGATAATAATGGCGGACGCTCGATAATAATGACGGGCGATCGATAAATAATGGCGGGCGATCGATAAATAATGGCGGGCGATCGATAAATAATGGCGGGCGATCGATAATAGTTGCACCACAAGTGTACTTTCGAGCGTCGGGGCGAGGACGATCGATTGCGAGAGTTGGTACGAGCGAACGATATAATTGACAAATAATTGAGCGATTGTGTAGGTCAGTAAATATGGCTAAGAGTCAAAAAACCAACCGATCCCACGCCAAAAAAACCACAAGACCGATGGTGGAAGATGATGCGATTGCCTCGCAACTATCGGCATTACTAACACCAGCCATCACCTCACAAGAAAATTACTACCGTCAACTAGGTTTATTCGCTGAGAATTCTTAACCTACCCTTGATGGTAGCAGCAGTATTAACTTTGCTGTGGCGAGAGGTAGCCGGAGTAACAGAACTCACAAGAATGTTAGCAAGAGAAGGCTTTTTGTGGTGCCGACCCACGACAGTTACTCAACAAGCCATGTCGAGTGAGATTTTTAAGTTGTCCTGCCTCCTTATTTGAGGGAGTCTTCAAAAATTTATTACCAAGTTTAAGAACTGCTTGGTACCAGAGAAACCAACGACCTTTACCAGAAAGCATTCAATTGGCCTTAACCAAATTTTCGAGAATTTGGATAGTAGATAGTTCAACGCTCGAAGCATTATTTTGCAAGCTCAAAAGCCTAGAAGATATACCAAAAGGGCATTGAGCAGGAAAAATGGCAACAGTCATAGATTTAATGACTCGGCTCCCTGTTGATATTTGGTTTCTAGAAAACCCGAGAGCTTAGTCATGTTAAGCTTGAAGAAAACATCCTGCAATTAGTGCCAAATAATATCATGTCCGTTTGATTAGTGATGATTAAGTTCCCTAGTTTTAGGCCACCAATGAAAGCAGGTTAACGCCTGA
>NZ_JAUBVK010000043.1:0-52519 GCF_036705795.1 Microcoleus sp. ARI1-B5 | reverse complement strand
ATCCAGTTGTTATGACTTTGGAAGCCATACTAGCCATCCCTGAGTATTTTTACTCATTTCGGCTAAACGAATCGCACACAAACCAATCTTATTATAGTGGTTCGAGGGGACATGATATTAATTGTTGACTGTTTACTGTTCATATCTTGTGATGTAGGGTGCGCGGGGCGCACCTTTTTGATGTAAGTGCGATCGAAAGTCTTCCTCAACCAATCGTCTCACCTCCAAAGTCGATAAATTCATCATTTGCGCCATCTGTTCCAGATTCATCCCAGAACTTAAAAGTTGACTTAAGAGGGGGGAAACGGCATAGTCGTGTGCGGCTCTTGGGATGCCAACGAAAGATAATTTGTATAAAAGTGATAATTGTAGCAAAACTTTTCAATATTGGCATAATACAAGCAGAGGCGCGATCGCTCCTGGGTGAATAAAGTATGATGAATAGTGTAAACATAAAAGACCTTTGCTAGGATAGTTATGGACAAAGAAGAATTGCTCATACGCTATGCCGATGGCGAGAGAGATTTCTCAGGAATCAGCTTAGTCGATGCCAATCTAGCAAACATGAACTTGAGTGGCATCGATTTCAGTGGTGCTGATTTGAGGGGTGCTAATTTCCGAGAAACCAATCTCAGCGGAGCGCATCTAGCTTCTTCTAACCTGAGCACTGCTAATCTCAGTCGCGCTAACTTAAGTAATGCTTGCTTAGAAGAAGCTGACTTCAGTGATGCTGACTTAGGACTGGCTGACTTGGAAGGTGCTAATCTCAGTCACGCTAATTTGTGGGGAGCTGATTTGACGGATGTTTATTTGATTGATGCTAATTGTACCTCGGCAAATTTTAGCATGACATTCTTGGTTGACGCGAATACTAAAGGTGCTAACTTTCAGGGAGCGCAGATAGATACCGCTATTTTCCAAATGGAAAAGATGCTGTTTACAGATATCATCAATCGTTATGCGGCTGGGGAAAGAAATTTCAGTGGCTTGATGGTAGAGAGTCCCAATTGCAGCCGGGAACGCAGGTCTTGGGAACTCGGACAATTAAAAGGATTGGATTTGAGCGGTATTATTTTGCGTAATAGTAGTATCCAAGAGCTCGGACCCTACATGAATGGAGTGATTTTGCGAGGAGCTGACTTGACTAGGGTTGATTTCGATCAAAGCAATTTTGAAGGAGCAGATTTGAGCAATGCTATTTTGCGGGAAACCGGTTTCTTCCAATCAGTTTTTGACCATGCCAATTTGAGCGGAGCCGACTTGACGGGAGCTGGGTTCTCGGAGGATAGTTTTTGGTGTGCCGATTTCAGTAGAGCCAAATTTAATAAGGCAAGAATAGGCAGTTTCAGCTTTATCTGCAATAATTTGACGGAGGCAACCTTCAAGGGAGCTATGTTACACAGTGTTTATTTTCAAAAAGCCAAGTTGACCAGAACTGACTTCCGTGAAGCCGACTTCGGGATTAAAGATGATCGTGTTTTCGGGGGCGACTTCCGAGATTGCCATTTTGAGGAGACGCTGATGCCCGATGGCAGCGTGCGAAACAATAGCTAAAGTAAATAAATAGACTTCCCATCAGGGAAGTCTATTGCAGCTATCAGGTGAGTTATCCTGGAAGGATAGCCTTCACTTCCTTAAGCTTTTTCTTGGCAGCAGAATTGGGGATATTAGAAAGAAAATCGTACTGACTGTCTTTCGGTAAATCTTTGTTAAGTCTGCCTTCCAATGCTTCTATCGTGATGGTAAAGGCTTGATCGTTCCACGCTCGATTTTCTGTTGTTGGTGCAAGACCATCTGGAGTCTTAATGGGATTTGTGTAGTCGAGCAATTTTTTAATGCTGTAGGAATTGTTAGGTATCCACCAGGCAAAGTGGATGTCGGGATACTCAGATTTGTTCTGGGGTGAAAAGCCTAAGACAACTTTCCAAAGTGCATCCGGTACTTGAATCTTTGTTGGATTTTTGGTATCTGTTCCCGGATGAAAACTGGCAAATTGGTTTGGGTTAGCATCTCCCCTTTGAATTGGGGTAACTCCGATCACATTTTCATTTGTAGGTAGGGGCCCGTAGGTTACTTTATCGCCACCTTGACCGGAACCTCCTGCAAAGAGTACGAACTGATAACCTTTTTTTGCAAGTTTTTGAAGTTCTCCTTCCTGAGTTGCCCAAACCCCTGAGTTTTGCTTGCTATCTTGAGGGATAATATTTGTGGTCAAAAACGTGGCTAGGTTATCCTTAATGCTTCTTTGGCGATCTGCTGAAGGAGTCAAGTGACCGCGAGCTGAAAGGAAGAAAGCTTTCTTTGTCCACAAAAACCGATTATATTCCTGCTTAGTGTATTTTTCGGCAATCTGAGGCTCAAAGTCGTAATCACCATCCTGAACCTTGTAGAAACTTGATCCAGGCAATTGAGGATCTTCAGCGAATTCGTCTGCTGCTCTGCCTGCTTTACCATCTGTCCAACCTTTGTCAAGTACCCAGCTAACCCAGTTCGGTGTATTTTTGGCACCATTGTACGAAAGAGTATATTGAGGCTTCTCTATCAAGTAGTTAGTTTGATAGGTGTTATTCAGCTCGGTTCTAGCATTATTAGGATTGCCAAACTTCAGCGACTCGCTGCGGAAAAAGACATTATCTAGATAGACAGGAATAGATGCTTCGAGCTTGAATTCAACAGTTGCCGGCTGACCGCGCAGTCTTTCTGGTACGTCAACATAGAAAGATTCAAAACCCTTTATCCCGTAATCTACTTTGAATTGATCTATTAGGTAACTAGCCGGAGCTTTATTACTGTCCGTTTGATTTTCAGATTTTTGAAGAGTTATTGTTTGAGAAAACGCTGGAATTGATGGATCTGAGGGTCGAATAGTAACATCAAGCGTACCTTTAGATTTGGCCTTAGAGCTATTGGCAATCTTTGGTGCGTGCAGATCGAATCGAAGAGCGCCCCAATCGGGTACAACAAACCGATTGTGAACAATTTCCTTCACCCCGCTGCTTTCTAACTTAAAGGCATAGTTTGGTTCGCTGTTTCCTTGGATGGACTTTACGTCCTCCAAACTTTGAACCAAATCAATGTTTGGATCGGATTGACCGTTGTGGAACGACCACCCAGGTAGACCCTTAGACAAAGGAGTTCGAGTCACTCCCTTCGGATCGAAAACAGCATCAAAATTCCCATTAAACAAAGTAGGAACCGCCGCGTCTCCTCGCATCCTGGCATCATAAGTATTGTCAAAATCTAGCGGGATACGCTCTACATTTGTTTTAGGGCGCGAACTATAACCGCCACCCAAAGCCGAATAAAACCAGCCCGTACCAATTCCCTCCCAAGGAGCAGTATCAACACCGTGTTTTGGGAAACTGGTTTCCGGCGTATACCAAGGGCTAACGCGAGCCGGGCCTGTCAAAACACTATTGCTAAATGAAAAGTCTTTATCGAACAACCGTTCCCGATACCCATCACCCCGCCGACGAAATAGAGGATTAACTTCTAAGTTTTCATTGGACGGAAAGTTAGTTGGAAACAAGTCAGATGTTCCTCCGTACCAACTCACAACACGTCCGTGTACATCTCCCGGTCTAATCACAGGATCTGTCGTAAACCCAGCACGGCTGTTATTGTAACCTGGGTTATTTTTATTAGTTCCCAAGAAAACCGACAAATCCGGTTCTCCTAACAGCGGAGCATTAGGATTGGGATTTTCTGACCTCCAACCTTCTCGTGGAAACTTAAGTCCTGGGGCCGTTCCCTTCTCAGTAGACGGTAGATTTGGAATATCGCGACCGGCCGGCGTAAATGTATTGCTCGATAAATTCGGGACTGTCTGGTAGTAATTATCGGCAAAAGTAACATTTTTCCACACCTGAACTTTCGGTTCGCGGAAATCGCCGAAATTTTTGGTCACCACATTTAGCGACGGTTGGTTGAAATCATGGGGGTCTAAAGTTGTCATCTGAAGGTCGCGAATATCAGAGTTTTCTTTGCCGCCAGCATCAGGAAAATAAGTACCCAAACGCTGAATAATTTCGCTGTTAACAACTGTACCCCGACTAAAACCAACAAAATGCAGCGGTGAATTGAAAAGTGCACCTTGTTTAGCCGTGCTAGTTTCATCCTTCAGCACTCCATCCAATTGCACGAGGGAAGTAAAGAAAGCATCTGCTGCTCCCTCTGTGAACCCTGAATCAGGAACTGCCGATTCATTATTTTCTGACCAGTTATTCAGCAGAACTAACGGTTGTTTTTTTGCCAGGTATGGAGCTATATAACTTCCCAGTTTAGTGAGATAGTTCGGGTCGGTTTTGGGATTCAAACCTGCTTGGAAGTCTGGGGAAACTGCCCCATATTTGTTGACAGGAACCCAGTAACCGGTAGGCAGGTCGTACCTCATCATCAAACCGCCACCGTCGATACCTGCATTGGCAATGCTGTTACCCATTTGGTAAAACTCTGAAGGAATTCCCGGCTCGTTAAAAAATGGAGGTTTAAAGCCGTGAGTCAGCACGGTGACGCTGCTGAAGGTATTGTCACCGTTGAGGGCTGGCGGTAGCGGCGTCCAGAAATTACCAAACTCCTCGTTGCGTTTTCCTTCTTTATTCCAAGCTTCAACTGCCCAATTATACTCCTGACCCGCCGTCAGTTTGAGACTGGGAGGAAGTGTAAAGCTGGTATTTGTTCCCTGAGTAAATGTTTTACCGCCATCGAAAGTCCACTTGCCGATATTGGTGCTATCTTTCTGCCAAGTCGCAGTTAAAATGCGGTTGGGATTGAAATCGTTTGCTTGACCGTGATAAGAAGATGTACTCCAAGGTTTTGTCAGTAAATCTAACTGCTGCGGTTTGCTCAATCCTTGATTGAAAAGGAATTCGTTACCGTTAGGGTCGGGTAAATCAACTACTTTATCCCAGGGCAATAAACCCTCACCTTCGTCAAACACGCTAACGAAGAGATTAACCTCTTCAATGTCCGGAGTAGGTAGATTGTCAAAAGTCCATTGGAACTTTGGGTTAAGGGGATTTTCTGAAGTCTCGCTAGTACCTATCGGCTCTTTCAAATCCAGCCAATCCAGCGGTGTCGCCGCCAAACCGCGAGGGTTAGTCACAGAAACGGGAGCTTTCTTGCTTCCCGGCGGCACGCCGTAAGTATATTGGTTATTCGCATCAGTCAGAATCTGAAAATCAGCAGCAACACTAACTGCCGGATTAATATTGTCAATTGGTATCGCCGCCAAGTCAGCAACCGTAGCATTTCGTGCCGTAGCGCTGTTAAACAACGGCAGCCCAACACCCCGACCTTTATTATCTACTTGGAATAGACTGGGGTTGGTCAGCGTTTTGACAAATTCCTCCACATCAAAAACATAAACTTTGCCGCCAGCACCGCTTAAATTTGGATAGGAAGCTTCATTCAGTTGACAGTTGACAGTTGACAGTTGACAGTTGAGGGAGACCTCTACCTGGAAGTCCGAGGATTGGAGTAATGAATAGTCGGATTTTAATTTCTCCCTAGAATGGTTCCGGCTTTAAACCAATTCTTTTTGGTAAAGAAACTTGCTATCACTTGACAGCGCTAAGTCGGTAGCGAATCCATCGGGAATTGGTCTAGTTGCCGCGATTAATTGCGGATTTGTTAGCGGGTCTTTGATAATGCCGATGTTGCTGCCTGCTCGCGGGTCTCCATCTATGCTGGGGATTTCTTGACCGAAGAATTTCGTGTCGGAATTGCGGCCGACCACAAAGGCATAACTGGCATCCGGCAGTACCGTTACCGCGACTCCCTCATTCACATCAAAATAATCAAAATCGGAACCCAGCCCTAAATTTGTATATCTGGTGGTAGCAGCAAAACTCACCGGGTCATTATTAGTAATTTCCAGTACCCCAAATCCCTTGCTATCTTTGCCGCTGTTCGTGAAGGTCATGGCTAAGGGATTGACGGTGCTTGCTATTCCTTCTAGCCCTTCGTCTGCTGTGATGCTTCCGATTAATTGATTCCACTTTTTGGGGTTCTGACTGGGGTCGCGGGGTCGGTCTTTGGGGTCGATATTAACAGCGTAAATTTTGCTATTGACACCGTTTGGTGCAGTAACAAATAGCTTTTTGCCGTCGCTGCTAAGGGCTATTTGCCGCAAACCGCTTGGGGCTGTACCGACTGGGATGGTTTGGGTGACTTGGTGATAGGTTGAGGAAAACGGGTTGATATCGAGAACGTAGATGGAGTTGCTGCCAGTTTTTCCGTCTGCGATGTAGGCGTATTCGTCGCGGGGGTCAATGACTATCGATCGACCTTCTGCACCGCTAGGCAAATTTATCGAGTTGATACCAGCGGTATTCGGCTGAGTGTCTACCTGCTGCCGCGTCATCGGATCGACCACAGCAACGCGCCCAGAGCGATCCATTACTACATAAGCACGGCTACCGTCGCTGGTTACGGTTAGTTCTCGCGGGCGATCGAGTATATCATCCGTGCCTACAGAAACGCTGGCAATGGACAAGTCGCTGGTATTAGTAGCTGCGACGACTGATTTGGGATTTGCACCGTTAATAATTGCAACTTTATCTGCTGTCCACTGCGCGGCAAAAATGTATTCTGTATTGTTTTCAATTCGGTAAGGACTGCTATCGTACTTAACCTCTTTTGCTGCTTCTGAAGGATTTGGGCTAACTTTTTCGTTTTGTTTGCGGCCCAGGACGATGCGGGATTCACCTAACGGTACGGTGTTGGGAACAAGAACAGCTATTTCAAATTGATTGTTTCCCAATGTGCGATTTTTGTCTGTCAAAACTGTTGCTTCGTAAGCTTGTTTGCCGACTATAAATTTGACGGTTAAGTCGCTGAATCGGCTGCCTAGCGGGTCGCCAAAGTTGTCTACTAATACATTGGTAGCCGTGATGAAGAGAACGGGTTGATTGTTGGGAAAAGGTTGATTGTTGCTGTCTGTAAACTTAAGTTCGGCTTAACAGCAGCAAATATGTGAATCTTGCTGCGCTTGTTAGCTTTTTTTACTCAGTCCAGGACGCACCAAGATCCAAGAAACCGGGTTTTTTGTCTAATTTATGGGCTGCGGCGGATAATTTTCGTAAAAAACCCGGTTTCTAGCCACTCGTGCGTAAGTCCTATTAATGATAAATTGTGATTTAATTGTTAAAAGTTTACAGATTCTTTATCAAAGTAATGTACTTTACTCAGCAAAAATACTTAAATTGTTGTAGGCTCGCATGGAAAGCCTACTCAAATTTACTGCCTTGAAATTACGGAACAATGTTGTTCCTTTCTTCATAATAAATGAAAGAATTTCCTGACACCTAAACATCCGAACGCTTTTGAAAGTAAAGGTTCGCAGCTTCTACAGTATAAGTCATGCGATCGCGCGCGATGTCGCTTTCAGCGATCGCATCTGGGTCGCTGCTGGGATATTTAATTTCTACTTGTTGGACTTGAGTTAAAATTGTCATCTTTCAATTTTTCTCAAAATTAATTTAATCTCCCATAAATCAGCCTTTTAAGGTTCGCAGCATCGGACTTCAGTCCTCATCAAATGAGAGAGGACTGAAGTCCTCACTACAAGCCTACAAAATTAGATTTTGCGTCCTGGACTTTTCGGCTAATCTGACTGTTGGCAGATACAGAGGATTTAAACTTTATTAATCCCTCTTTCTAAAATAATCATCTCCGAGCCAACAACCGGACTTCTAGCTATTAACTTCCCTTCCAAATTGGCAATTTGTAACTTGCTGAAATCGAGGGAGTTAGCTTCTTTCCACATTTGACTTGCGAGCTGATTTTGCTCTAGATCGCTGAGTTTGTACCAATCTTCAGCTACTTTGACAGTCAAAAGACCGATCGAGAAATCAGCATCAACAGACTTAACTAAACCGCCGCCGAGTCGATCGGTAATTTCAGCAACTTGATTTTGAATCGCAGCAATCAGAGACTGTTCCGGCGTCAGCGGCGGCGGCGGGATAATTTCTACAGGTTCCGGTTTTTTCGGAGCCGCTAAATCTGGCAAGTTGCTTTTAAAATTAGCGGGTGTAGGCTGAGAATTTGCGATCGCCTCTGGAGATTTCGCTGTTCCCGGCGCCACAAAATCGTCAAAGCTGGGCGGTAACTGCTGTGCTGCTGGGATAGGCACTTTTGCTACTTTCTGGGGCGGTTTTGCCGAGAAACTGTTGAGAGTTAAACCGATCGCAACGATGATAATTGCTGCTAACCCCGCGTTTAAAATTGGATCGGACAGCTTGGCGTTCGCAGATGCAGGTAGCAGATCCCGCACTAGACGCACAATACTTTGCCAAAGTACGCTGACTTTCTCTAAAAAACTGCCGCCCGTCGGTTTTGATACAGACTTTTTATCGAATTTTACCGCAACTTTTGGCGGGGGCGCGCTGTTAACTTCCGCAGCAACAGCCGGAGGAGTTGTTGTTGCTGAGTCAGAAGCGGTGGGCGCGATCGGCTTTTGGGCCTGCAACGGAGGTTCTGCTGCTAATTTTTTTCCCCCTTTTCCCAAATTCCCGATCGAAGCAATCAAAGCTTTGATTTTCTGATTTGTGGGAACAGCGCTGCTGGCCTTTTTAGCTGGGCTGCGAGTCGCGGCGGACTTTTTCGGCGAGTCTACCTCCGGTGTCGGAGATTGAGACGGTTCTGGAGTTGGTGGGTTTAGTGGTTCTTCTGACATTTTCTCTGCCTTGGAGCGTTACAAATATATATCTAAACAGGATAAATTTTAGTTGAGCCATCTCAGCCTTAATTTATCATTTCATTAGTTGTAACTGAATCAAAATGAGCATCAAACGCCGTCACTTTCTAATTTTAGGCAGTCTGGGCACCTTAGGTTTGGCCGGAGTCTGGAAAATGCTTCAGCTTCGGACTTCCTGGGGTACAGACGCCAACGCTGCTGTACCTTCTAACGTTGAGGCGCAAAGGGCGATCGTCCAATTGCCGGCCTCACCGCCTATTTTACGCTTTATTTCGGTAGCCGACACCGGTACCGGTGCTGAGGGTCAGTATGCTGTAGCTGGGGCGATGGCGCAATATCACCGGGAAAATCCTTTTAATATTGCTGTTCTCGCCGGCGACAATATCTACACTAACGGCGAATTTGAAAAAATTAATGCTGTTTTCGAGCGGCCTTATCAGCCGTTATTGCAGCAAAACGTCAAATTTTATGCTTGTCTGGGAAATCACGACATCCGCACTGCTAACGGCGATTTGCAAGTTAAATATCCGGGTTTTAATATGCAAGGTCGCTACTATACTTTTCGGCGCGATCCGGTACAGTTTTTTGCTTTAGATACCAATCACAATGCTGACTGGGAAAATCAGCTTGTTTGGCTGGAAAAAGAGTTGAGTCAGAGCAGCGCACCGTGGAAAGTTGTGTTCGGCCACCACCCGATTTATTCCTCTGGCGTGTACGGCTCGAATCAATCTTTTATTAAGACTTTTACGCCTTTGTTTCAAAAGTACGGCGTGCAGGTTTATATCAACGGACACGAGCACAGTTACGAACGCACTCGCTCGATTGACGGTACTACTTATCTAGTTTGCGGTGCCGGCGCGGGCACTCGTCCGGTGGGGCGTTCTGAGTGGACGGAGTTTTCTGCGACGCGCCTGAGTTTTGCGACGTTTGATGTCTATGAAGACCGGATGTTTGTCAGTTCTATCGGTACTGACAACCGGGTTTTTGACCGGGGAGTGCTAAAAGTGCGATCGGCTTAATTCACATTATATTCAGGAGCCAACAATATGAATAGGGGTTGGAGAGCCAATAAAACTGGTTTGGTTTTAGAAGCAACTGTAGAAGGTACGTTGAGAGGCCACGGATATCTCGAAATATGTCCCGAGTTGCCGAAAAAGCGCAAGCGAGATTGGCTCTTGCTCTCTACTGCAAATCCCAAGCGATATGCTAAACAGGTTTATATCGGGTCTAGCATTTATGAAACTGAAATAAATGTGGATTTTTATATTGTTGGTTCTGGTTCGTTTCCTCTCGGTCTAATTGTTGAGTGCAAGTGGCAAGAAGATAAAGGTTCCGTTGACGAGAAGTATCCTTATCTCAATTTAAATATTAAAAATTGCTATCGGGTTCCAACTATTGTGATCGTGGGCGGTGACGGTATGAGGCAAGGTTCGATCGACTGGTTTAAAAAACAAATTCCCGACAATCACAATTTGTTGGCAGTTTATAAGCTTGAAGCTTTCATTACCTGGGCCAACAAACATCTTTAATCAGGAATTACCTATCAATGCTTGTTGGTTGCCGATCGCCGTTGCGCTCTTCCCTACACTTGCATTTTTTGGGGAAACTGCTATTATTCACCGTAACGCAGCATTCAGAAATTTTTTTATATGTTTAAATAAAAAAAACGCTTTTTTTTTCGGGTTGAGATCTTGACTCTGACACTTTTAGGAAGTATAATTTAATAATGGGAATAGTGGAAAAAATAAATTTTTACTTGCCACTCCCATTATTAAATTATACCCCAAAAGTCCCGACAAATCAATAGGTAATAATTCCTTTTTTTCGGGCGGATTTTGAAACCCAGTTTCTACGATTTTTTTGTTTGGTAACGATAAATATACGAAGAAACCGGGTTTCACTTTCGTCACAGTTTCAGTGTTTATACATGAGGGCGAGAAACCCGGTTTCTATGATTTTTCCGTTGAATAACGATAAATATACGAAGAAACCGGGTTTCACTTTCGTCAAAGGCTGCCGTACAAAATATGTTTAGGTAGAGACTTTGCAAAGAGTGTTTATTTAAACTGAACTTATTAATAATTCCTTGACGGGGCCGCGCTTGCAACTCTTAGAGTTAATTCCCCTAGATGCTGATATTTCAATTAGTTTGGGGAACCGCTCTCTTGGAAAAGATTGAGGAACGCTGTAGATTTCTTTAATGAAATCGCAGTTAGAATTAGACAGCATAACTTTGACGCCCCGCTCGGCAAGTTCTGCAAAAACATTTCTCAGTTGAAGCTGTTCGGATTCTTTGAAATTATCCCGGCTGTAAGCGGTGAAGTTACTCGTGGTACTGATAGGATAGTAAGGTGGGTCAAAATAAACAAAGTCTTCGCTGCTTGTAGCAAAATCTAAAATTTCAGGGAATTTTCTGACTTGAATTTGAGCGGGCTTGAGTAAAGATGAGACCGATCGCAGTAAATCTGCCTGACAAATGTTAGGATTTTTGTATCTGCCTATGGGAACATTAAATTCACCTTTGGAGTTTTCTCTGTAGAGGCCGTTGTAACAAGTTTTATTCAGGTAGATCAGGCGCGCTGCTTTTTCTGTATCTGTGTTGCAGGAGCGCGATCGCACCGAGTAATAATATTCTTTATTGTCCTTGCTGTGCTCTGAAGCGTGCTCTAACAAAAGCTCAATCAGATCCTCAACTTTATCCCTGACACAGCGATAAGCATTAATCAACTCAGGATTAATATCTGTTAACACAGCTTGCACAGAAGGGTGCTGTTGTGCTAAGTAAAAAAATACGGCTCCGCCGCCCAAAAAAGGCTCGTAGTAAGTGGTGAACTTTTCAGGAAAATAAGGTTGATATTGTCCAATCAACCTAGTTTTACCTCCCGCCCATTTCAGAAACGGACGCGGCAAGACGAAAGAATGTGCGGCAGCAGACATTTAGGTAGAAATAACAGCCTTATAATGTTTATCACAACTAGAACTCAATAGAAATACTTCTGAAGTTGTCACCGGAGGTCGCGTGGCATTGAACAGACAGCGCCCGATCGATCGGCAAAAAGTTTTCGTTAGAATTATATATGTCAGCCTCACCGGCAAAAATGCCCGATCGCCCGAGGAGGCAGATTTAGCTCCGGCTGTGCCAAAATTGTCTAACTCGCTCACAAGTGTTACCAGTCAAAGATCGAGCTGTAACACTTTACCCCACCTGTACTCATGCAAGATTTCATTAATAACGTCTCTCGCTACCCCCGCTTTTTCATTACGATTTGTCTGGGGATTTTCTTTTTCCTGTTCGAGCGACTCAAGCCCCTGCTCGATCGACCGGCAACTGCGATCGCCCTGATTACTTCGATCGTAGCGACTTTTGTCTTTCTAACTTTTACACTGCGCGCCATGTTAGGCCTGAGTTCGGTTTAAAGGCAAAGTTGCTGCCGGTTTGGCGCCGGCGGACTCTGACAACCTATAGCCTATAAACAAGGCACACAGAGGATTTGGGGAAGTTGCAAATTTTGAGTTAAAAGTTAAAATACCAACTCCCGAATTAGCTGCAACTCGCTCGTGGCGATCGCACACTTAGCAATAGTCGCTGCGATAGATTGGAAGGGGAACTGAGTAAGCTAGTTACGTCAGCGCTCCTCAACCTTGGTGCAAGCAAACATTACCGAAGTGCAGGACAAGCATTTGGGGCGATCGAAATTCACCGGGGAACTACTGCACCTGTGTTTCCCCCATTCCCAGTTAAACCTTAGGAAGCGGCACACCCCGCCCCGCTTTCCTCTCCCGTTAACCTGACGGTATCACGAGAGTTTCCAGCGGACAAGACAGATGAAATTTGAACACATCTATCAATTTTTTCAAGACCCCCCTCCTGTTTATCTAAACAAGGAACTAGCAGTGTGCTACATCCTCTCGGTGTTATTGCGCTCAGATTCCTACGGTACAGAACTCATCGGACAACTAGAGAGGGAATTCCCCATCTACCGACTTTCTGATACCGTCCTCTACAGCGCTCTAAAATTTCTCGAAGATGAAGCCGTAATCACCGGTTACTGGAAAAAAGTAGAAGGACGCGGCCGCCCCCGCCGGATGTATCAAATCCTGCCGGAGTGGCGGCACCAAGCTCAAGACCTGGCTCGTCTGTGGCACGACTATATCGGTCAAGCCAACGGCGCGTCTGGGCGTCGGCCCCGAGCCTTAGAAACTGGTCACACGGGTTAGCCTGCGTTTGAATCGGATGCCTAAACCCTTGAGATGCTGGCGCTACTAGCAAAGCGAATTGCCTTCCTTGCCTTCGCTTTGCCAGCATCGCCGCACAGCGATTAGAGCAAAAAATACGACGTAAAATATCGTCACAGCAGCTACACTACGTCAGGACTTACGCATTGCCACTTGAGAATTAGGGATGATGGGGAGATATGGGAATTGGGTGATGGGGAGAAAAACGCCTTGCTGCAAAGCTTGTTGGGAATTTTGGTAAAAAAGTGTCTGCGTAAGTCCTCGATCGCTTTCGTCTGTAAACTTATGTAAAGTAATAGTAGATAATTTCACTTACACAAACTTCTACCGATGGATACTACTGTTCTTTCTTCAACCTTTGTGATGACGCTGCTGTTGGCTGTTGGCTTGTTTTTCTTCATCAAGGCCTCAGTCAAAGATCGAATCGAACAAGTCAAGCTTGCTTCCGAGAGCGCCCAAGAGTCACTGTTAACCCAGCTACAAGAGTATTTTGCTTCTAGGGCTTACCGAGTTGCAGCCGTCGATGCTCCCAACTATAAAGTCACTTTTGAGGGTTTTGTGCGGCCGAGTTGGTTTTTAGCTATTTTTTTAACCGTGCTGAGTGCAGGCGGCGCTCTGTGCTTGGGACTGGTTTTGGCAATGCTAGTTCCCTCGGAAGGTCAAATTTTCCTAGCTTTGGTACTGCTGTCGCCGCTGGCGGGAGTATTTTACTGGAAAAAAGCTGCACGCTCGGAGCAAGTTTCCCTCAAACTCGAATCAGTCGCTGACTCGGGAAGCCAAACCAAGAGCTTTGTTACTGTCAGAGCTCACCGCGATGAACTAGCAGCTATGCAAAAAGCTTTAGATTTGAAACCGCTAGAAGATTAAAAGTTGGGTGCGGAACGTTTTTTGATATGCTAGATGCCGTACTTAGACTTCCAGCAGACAAATCTATGACGGATTGTGGCTCTCTGGTTGGCTGTGCGTGCGATCGACCGTCACAGTCAAACGATTTTCGATTTATGCCACAGATGAATCTGGGCTCGGGAATTTTGGTCTAAAATTTTGGGTCGAGCGCTCCTAGCGTCGGGGGCTGGTATCCGTTTTTGGGCCCGCGTCAAAAAAAACCATTATCCTGAGAGTGCCAATTGTGCCGATCGCCCTTTCTTGGCGATCTATCTTGTTGCGATGGCTCCTTATACCCTAACTCAATCAGGACTTTTCGCGTAAATTTCAGTTGGCACTCTCCAGACAATGAGAACTATCGCGCTTTTGTTAAAAGAGCTAGAAAAACATTGCTGTCAATGTTTTGATCTAAACATTTCGAGCTATGCGCGACTGGCGGACACCACAGGAATTTTTTCTGCGGTTGCTTCCAGCATCACCTTTAAGCTGGGAAACAAGAAATGGTTCTCTTCTACGTATTGGGCTCCAAATAAACCTTTTTCAGCCCAGAAGTATCTGTCGGTGGTATGCTCGTTACGCTTGACCAACAGTAAAGCTGGGGGAGCAATGCCTTCGGCATGGATGAACTTGCGAGCCGCTGTTACGGGTTTATCTTCGCCGCTCTCGATGCTATATTGAGGCACACACTCTAAAATTCTGCGTCCTTCTTGTCGGCGGCGACTTTTGCGTTTGCGTCTCCTGGCCAATTTCTTTACCTCCTCTGTGAGCAGACAGTGTGAGCAGACAGTATGAGCAGACAGGTTTTGACATACTCCCCAGCCCTAAAGACATGGAGATTCTGGATTCAAACAGCTTTCCTCAAGCACAGCTTGTCTGATATTGCCGAGCATCCTAGGTTGATGCCCCAACCTATCTCAGATTTTTTGGATTATAGAGTTGAGACCGGATTTTTACATCGGGCGAATCAACAATATATGATTCAATCATCAAAGCCGTCCCGATCGGAGGGGGCTTTCGATCCAATTTTTAGGTAATCATAGCTACCAAATCCGAGGCCAGTATATCCGTTCTAGCTCAAAACTTCAACTGTTTTTAATATATCGACATAATCTTAACATTCGTGCCGATCGACAAAAGTGCAGCGGTTGTGGTATGGTGGCCCGAAACAGAGAGGGCAAAAGCCAAGAAGAGGGAGCCGTGGAAGCCCAGGGTCGGGGGTTTGGGGCAATTGTTGTTGGTCAGACAAAGCAGGAATTGAACTCCGGCTGCCTTCAACCAAAGGAAGACACCTGAAATCTAAAAGTCTCTTACCTGTAATCGGCGGCGTATCAATTGTAATTTACTTAGAATTCCGTTAGATATCTTAATGTGGCGCTCATGTTAATGCCAGCAAGTTCAGAATTTGTCAAGCTTTGCCGATCGCAGGTGGCGATCGCCGTCAGTTTGGGAGCGACATTCAGCGCGGTATACCTGACACAAGAGCTGGTATCCGGCAGCGAGGCAAAGTTGGTGCCGATCGCGGTTTACCCAGAAACCTCAGTCGCAGAGGAAGAAAATCAGGAGTTGAGGCTGGAACCGGCTGCAAGCTCGACAGTGAAACCGATGCCGCGGCTGGCGGAGCCGGCTCTGGCTGTGGAAGCATCAACGGTGGGGGCGATCGCACCCGAGCAGCTTCCGGGTTTTGAAAACCGGGACGATCGCTGCCAAGGCCCGGAGAACCTGTGGCAGCAGCGGAGGCAAATTGTGACGCCTCTGATACACGAGGGAGCTGTAATGGGTCTCCTGGTCAGCGGTAGGCAAGACAGGGCTTGGAACGATCGAGAAGAGGCGACTATGCAACAAATTGCTCGCACCTTGGCCCTTGCCTGCATTTTAGACCAGCGATCGCAGTGGATGCAACAGGAATTGGGCTCGGCTCGGCAAATCCAGGCTCAAGTTTACGACACGATGCACAATTTGCTGCACCAGTTCAAAAGTCCGCTGACAGCGCTGCGAACTTTTGGCAAACTGTTAGCGCGGCGGCTGGTACCAGAAGACAAAAACCGCAATGTGGCTTTTAGTATTGTCCGAGAGAGCGATCGGCTTTCTGAATTGCTCAGTCAGTTCGATCGCACCGTTGACACCGGCGAAGCAAATCTGAGACTCCCATCTGGCACTTCAGAAACAGCAACCTCCAATGTAGAATTAACCAGGCATTCTCCTCTGTCGCTGTCGCCTGCTGCTTCTTTAGAAGAATCCTGTTTTGTGGCATTCGTCTTAAAACCGCTGTTAATTTCCGCTCTGGCGATCGCATCGGAAAGGCATCTTTCATTAGTAGCCGACATACCGGCGGATTTGCCACCAGTCTCGGCGAACGATCGAGCTTTGCGCGAAGTTTTGAGCAATTTAATTGACAATGCTTTGAAATATAGCCCTGCCGGCTGCCAAATTTATATTAAAGTAAGGTACAAGGCAGCACACCGCCCGTTGCCTGCCGTAGCAGTTGCAGTCAGCGACACCGGCTCAGGAATTCCCCCCCAGGATTTAGAGCATTTATTTGAGCGGCACTACCGGGGAGAAAAAGCGCAGACAGAAATTCCCGGCACAGGATTGGGTTTGGCGATCGCCCGCGATTTAGTCCGCCAAATGCAAGGAGAAATCGAAGTATTTTCCCCTGTAAATCCTGACTGGCTGCCATCTGGAGAAGCTCATTTATATCCAACAGATTGCGGCACTACATTTGTGGTTTGGCTGCCGATCGAGAAGGAAGAAGTCCGAGGGAAGTCGGAAGAAGGAAGAAGAGATACACAGCAAGCTTGAGCGCGAGCCGTATTTTACGTTTAATCAGGTGGATTTACCAGAAAGAATTGGTTTAAAGCCCAAAGCTTTTTCGGGACAAATTAAAATCAGACTATTCATTACTCCAATCCTCGGACTTCCAGGTAGAGGTCGCACTCACAGGTCAACTGTCAAGCGGTCCCAGGTCCCAGGTCAACTGAATTAACACCCGTGTCAAACAAGAATGCAACTCGCTTGCCCGTGTTCCCAAGCATAATATTCATCAGTCACTGCCCATCTAAAATATAAAATATAAAATCTCAAATAGTCTAACAAACTCTATTGATTGGAGACAATTTTTATGAAGCATCTGCCTTTATTCGATAAAATTCCCCAGCTTTCAAATTTTTTAGAACTTCTAAAAAAACACTTTTTTACAGTACCGTTTTTAGCTATTTTCAACACTCTGACTGTCCTGATTTTGGGCGGGCTGAGCGTATACGCAAAACTCAACAACCAGGGAGACGGAGTTGAACGTTTGTTTAGCGATCCTTTTAATTTCTGGTTTCCTTACGAAGGCATTCTCACCGGAGTTTCCGAAGTCCTCTGGTGCATCCCAGTCGCAATTTGTGCATTTACTTTCGGAGTGCTGCGCCAAAAAGAGCCGCGCAGTCGATCGACAATATTCTTATTTTTTAGCGCTTTACTGCTGGCAGTCTTTTTCCTGGATGACAGGTTTCGGATGACTTTGATTCTTTCTCGGTTGGGAATATCTAGGAAATTAATTTATTTGTGTTATGGTAGCGGTGTTTTCCTTTACGCAATTAATTTTTGGCGATACATCAAAACCACTCCTTACCTGCCATTAGTCGCCGCATTGCTCTTGTTTGCTATCTCGCGGTTTGAGGATATTGTAGACTCTCGAAGTCTAGGAGTACACGCGATGTTAGAAGATGGCACTAAGTTATTAGCTCTTCTGAATTTAGCTTTGTACTTTTGGCACGTATGCGATCGAGAAGTTGGGCGGCATTTGACAGTTGACAGTTGACAGTTGACAGTTGACAGTTGACAGTTGATAGTTGACAGTAGTCCTGCCGTCCTGCCGTCCTGCCGTCCTGCCGTCCTGCCGTCCTGCCGTCCTGCCGTCATCAGTCCTGCCGTCCTGCCGTCAGTAGTCCTGCCGTCCTGCCGTCAGTAGTCCTGCCGTCCTGCCGTCATTAGTTAGAGGGAAAAATCAAGAAATAAGCAGGAGCGGCCAATTAACCATTAGCCATTAGCCATTAGCCCTTACCATTACCAATTACCCATTACCAAAAAACATTTCATACTTTTTTTGGATTCCTCTGCATAAAACTGTCAGGCCATCCCCGAAACCGCTCGAAATTAGGAAATTGAAAGCCGCGAGAATCAGGCAGTAACTTGGGGGTGGATTTCTCCCCCAAGTTCGCAGCATTCGAGGCAATTTCTTGCTCTACTGTTAACACATTTCCGTAAAGATTGGGAATTATTTCTTGACCCCCTGCCGTCAATCGATTGCGCGATTTTCGCATTGAAGATTTGGGATTGACCCCACAGATAAATCCGGGGGACGCAAGGATGAGCGTTGAAGATTTGGGATTGATTCCACGGATAAATCACGTGGCGGGTACCACCTTTGAAATTCTTGGTCAATCGATTGCGCGATTTTCGCATTGAAGATTTGGGATTGACCCCACAGATAAATCCGGGGGACGCAAGGATGAGCGTTGA
The DNA here is from genome assembly GCF_036705795.1 of Microcoleus sp. ARI1-B5. Taxonomy (NCBI): domain Bacteria; kingdom Bacillati; phylum Cyanobacteriota; class Cyanophyceae; order Oscillatoriales; family Microcoleaceae; genus Microcoleus; species Microcoleus sp. ARI1-B5. The sequence continues at coordinate 34,194 of NZ_JAUBVK010000043.1, read as the reverse complement.
AGATTTGGGATTGATTCCACGGATAAATCACGTGGCGGGTACCACCTTTGAAATTCTTGGTCAATCGATTGCGCGATTTTCGCATTGAAGATTTTAGATTGACCCCACGGATAAATGCGGGGGACGCAAGGATGAGCGTTGAAGATTTGGGATTGATTCCACGGATCGATCGCGTGGCGGGTACCACCTTTGAAATTCTTGGTCATTTCCAAATGCTGCAATCCCTCTTGGATGTACCGATAGACAACATTCCAAAAAAACTTTGGATAGCCTGCTCGCAAGTCTGCCGGATGGCGGTAGCCTAGAGTTTCATTAGTACCTATTTCTTCAAATTCATAAAACAGCGCCGGCATTTTTTGCAAGTAGCGGGGGTCGCTGAGTTGACCGAGCAAATCTGCTGCCCGCACTAAGCCGGGATAGCTGACAGTACAAGAGTGTTCTTCGCCGTTCGGTACGGGGAAGCGGGTCAATTCAATATTTAGCAGAATCGCCTCCGCATCAATCAAATCGTGAGCGAAAAAATGTTCTTGGATGAATATTAAAGAAGCTTTAGGATTTATAGAAAACTCAGTTTATATAGCCTTTATCAAAAAGATGAGGTATGTCTGGTAATTGCTAATTGGTAATTGCTAATTGGTAATTGCTAATTGGTAATTGCTAAGCGATATGTATTACAAGCTTTCTGGGGTTTCTCTCCGGTAAAGATGGTCTTCGTGTGTGCGTTCTCCCTGGTTATCGTAGCATAATTTGGTATACCTCATCTTTATGAGCACCGCTATATCAAGACCGGCAAACACCTCAACGATTTGGAAAGGCAGGTTTTTGTCGGGACTTGGCAAGGACAAACCTACGAGCAGATTTACCCATTAAACCCGGAATATGTGGAAAAGGATGTGGGTTACAAGCTGTGGCAGAAGCTGTCAAGTGTATTGGGGAAAAAGTTACAAAAAAGAACGTGCGAGGAGCGATCGAGCGATCGAAGGCGCGGCAGGGAATGCGATCGGTCGAGCATCTAGAACAGCGTTTCGGGACTGAGCCTAGAAACGTTCATTCAGTAGACCGCTTGACAGTTGAATGAAGGCGATCGTTTGCGGCGTCATTTGTGGAATTTGCAAGCATACCAGGAGTTAGCAGCGGCTTTTAGCAGGGTGGTAGCAGCTACTGAACCTGTAGAGTTAGAATCAGTGCTGGCGTTTAAGTTGCACAGTTTGGGGCTGGTGCAGTGGCGGGGAAATGAAGTAACTGTGCGCTTTGAGTTGTACCGTCAGTATTTTAGCGATCGACTAAAATGTATTTAAGATTCATCTAACTTACAACACTCTTGCTGGAGGTAATAAAATGCCGTCTCCATTCCCTGGGGTAGACCCTTACTTAGAAAATCCTGAATTTTGGCCGGAAGTTCATCACCGCTTAATTACTGCGATCGCCGATGCGATCGGGCCTGCGCTGCGCCCGAAATACCGAGCTGCAATTGAAAAGCGGATTTATTTGAGCGATACAGAAGATAGCGATTTGTTGGGAATTCCTGACGTGACAGTATTCGATCGGCCTTCCACCGCCAGCCCATCTGCTGTGGTGACTGCAACGCTGCGGCATTCCGAACCGATGACAGTTACGGTACCAATATTGGAAGAAGCTAGGGAAGGCTATTTAGAACTCCGAGAGGTAGGTACAAATCGGGTCATCACAGTCATAGAAATTCTTTCCCCGAAAAACAAACGCACTGGCAAAGGTCGAGAGGAATATGAAAACAAGCGACAAGAAGTGTTGAGAAGTGCCTCTCATTTAGTAGAAATTGACTTGCTCAGGGCCGGGAGACAAATGCCTGTAACGGGCGGGACTAACACGGATTATCGCATTTTAATTAGCAGGGCTAATCGCCGTCCAAAAGCTCAATTGTATGCTTTTACAATCCGAGAAGAAATTCCACCCTTTCTGTTGCCATTGCAGCCGGGAGATACAGAATTTCAGGTGGATTTGCAAGCTTTGTTCGGCGGTGTTTATGACAGAGCCGGATTTGATTTGTCGATCGACTATACTCAGCCGCCTGTGCCGCGACTGAAGGAAGGGGATGCTGTTTGGGCTGATGGGCTTTTGCACGAAAGGGGATTGCGGTGAACGGGGAGTTATTTCGGGCGATCGATTAAAATATTATCACCAAGAGGATAAAAAATCTTGATTCCCTTTGAATATATCGTCACTGGCTCGCCAGTTTCTCTACAAACTAATAACCGAGCCAAACTTCAAGAGTGGAAAGCCAAAGTCGGTCAAATAGCCGCCGAAGCTATGCCAATGGGAATGCCAGCAACTAGCGAACCAGTTCAAGTCATCATCACTCACTATTGCTTTACTCAAATATCGGATTTAGATAACATTATCAAGCCGATTGTAGATGCGATGAAGATTTTAGTTTACGTTGATGACAGGCAAGTTACCGACCTCACAGTAAAACGGCGCAAACTTACGCAATTCGTCGATTTTACTGCGATATCTCCTTTGATAGCTGAAGCTTTGGCTGCGGGCAAAGAATTTATCTATGTTAAAATTGACCTACCCACCGAGCCGATGGAGCTAAATCAATGATAGCAGCCATAGAAAAATTAGAAGCAACAGAAATTTCAGAGATTGCCGATAAATATCGCCAGCAAGGTTATCAAGTGTTAGTAAAGCCGAGGGATTATGAGTGGCAAAAGTTTATTCAAAATCAGGAAATAGACTTGGTTATTTGTACGGTTAAAGAATCTGTCCTCGCAGCATTAAAACCGCGTTCTCCTGAGTCAAAAAGTCAAAAAACTTCCGAAGAAGAGATGATGGAGCCTTTGTATGACTATCGCCAGCACGATTTATACGATATTCAGGTTTACATGGCAAGAGCATCAGAAATGATGGAAAAAGGTAACTTCGAGATCGCTACTTGTTCGATCGCGGTTATTACTGAAGCAGTGATGCGGATGGTAGCCGAACATCACTCGATTAATTTTGAAATTCAAGAGCCGCCAATTTTGGCTCAAACATTCCTGGCTCACGGTTTGATGAATGAGGAGGATTATGAAGTTTTGGTGACGGCGCTGGAAATTCGCGATCGCGTGATTTTCCAGCGAGAAAAAGTTACTGTGGAACTCAATTTGGCGCGCCGCGCTTTTGAGGCATTGCAGCGTCTTTTAGGTCAATCGGGGCAAGTTGAAGAGTAATTAGGCTCTCAAGGGCGATCGGGCAAGGTTATGTAGGGCAAGTGGCTCAAATGGGAGTTCCTCTAAATATACCGTTTGACTTGTACGATTATCCAGGTTCTGAAACTTCTAAAAAGACGGATGAAAAAACAGGATATCGGACTTGCAGCTTGCTTTGTATGCCTGTTTGGAATCCCGATGGCGAGTTGATTGCTGTCACGCAGTTAATTAATAAAATTAAATCGGATGGCGAGGCTAAATCGATTGATTTATCTATGAAAAGTGTGCCGGAGCGTTTTCAGGCAAGTTTCGATTAAAGCGATCAAAACTATATGCAAATTTTTAACAATCAAGTGGGAGTGATTTTGCAAAATGCTGAATTGTTGGCGGCTGTTAAGCGGCAGGAACAAACTTTGCGAAATAATTTGAATTCGCCCGGTGCTGATTAGATGGAAGAGGAGAGGGGGAGAGGGGGAGAGGGAGAGGGGGAGAAATTATTACAGGGCTTATGCACTCCGACCAAAGAAACCGGGTTTTTTACCATTATTAAAGGCTATCGACCAGTATTTTCGTAAAAAAACCCGGTTTCTGCCTGCAGGACTACATTACCAATTACCAATTACCAATTACCAATTACCAATTCCCAATTACCAATTACCAATTACCGATTACCGATTACCAGGGATTGCCAATCATGGTGAAGGCGGCCCAATAATAAGGATGGGAAAGGACTCGATCGCCCCGCGCGGCAATTTCCGGAGGCAAAATTAGAGTCACAGAAAGCCCTTCGACTCGCAGCAGCCCGTCTTGAATCCGCACGCGCCCCCGCAGCATCTCCAATTGCGCCCGCCGCAAAGCCTCGGTTTTAATCGTCAAATTGCCCTCGCGTCTGGGGGCCCGCAACTGCCGGTAAAACCCCGTCATCAGCCCCAAAGTTCCCTCATCGCTGACTTCCCACAAACTCGCCAAAGCCGATCGCGCACCGCTAGCTACCGCCAAACCCGCAAACCCCAACTCCGCCTCTTCGTCGCCCAAAGCGGTACTGCACGCGCTTAAAACTAACAGATTCACCGGCGGAGAATTCCAGCGCAACTGCCGCATTTGATCGATACGCAATTTAGTATCCCACAACTGAATGTAAGAATTTTTCGGTTCCCCAGGCTGGAATTCGCTGTGAGTGGCTAAGTGAATGATGCCAAAAGGTCGATTTGCCCGCTGAGCTTGCAAATTTCCGAGGGTAAAATCTTGATTCAAAAATGATTTTCCGCGCGTCGGCGGCGCGATCGACTCCAACTCCACCGGTACCGCAGGTAATGGCGCTTTATCTTCAAATACCGACGCGCCCATCGCCAAAACTTCATCGTCAGCAATATTGTCGTAGCGGATATCAGTCAAACTCAGACTCGGCATCACGCTAATGCTGTATTTTTCTACTAAAAATTCCTTCCCGTCGTGAAGGGCAGCAAACGGCACGCTGCGCAAACCTGCTGCCGGAATTACAATTAAATTGTCAATATTTAAAGCTGTCAATTCTGCGGCCATTGGCGCAATTAACCACCGATAAAGTTTTTGCGCTGCATCCAAATAACTAATGCTGCTTCTTCTTCTGGGATTAGTGATTTCGCTTTGCAAAGCCTCGGCTAGTTGCAATACCTGCCAGCGCGTTGTCGCTGGAACTACAACGCGCATCGGTTGAGCGTTTGCTGTGACTAACACTAATTCTAAATGCTCCCCGCTAGGAACATCGGAAACTTCTTTGCCTGCTGGTGGCAACCTCTGGGCAAACTTATCTGCGTCTAGGCGATCGGGGTGGGGGGTGAGGTTTTTGCTCGCAGGTAATAGATTAGATAAATCCTGACTTGCCACCAGCACCGAACCATTTTCTGGGGCGGCGGCCCCGTCCGCTCCGCTGACCCAATTCATATAAATGATTGCCGATTTTACGCGGGTAATTTCTTCGTTTTTGCGAAGAGTTTCGTAAATTACCGACATATTACTAATCGGCGTTTTTGCGGGCAATTTGAGATATTTTTCGTACTCGCGAGTGAAGCTTTTCTCAAATGCTAAGATTCCCGATTCCATCGCATCCAATCTGCGAGAAGGAGCGAAAATATCCGGGCTAATTGGGGAATTCTTGTCTCGATTTTCCGCTCGCAATTCTACTTGCAAAGAGGCAGGAAGTGACGGCGCAGGAGGAGGAGTTACGGGCACTGGAATTGGTGCGGGAATTGGTGCCGGAATTGGTGCGGGAATTGGTGCCGGAATTGGTGCGGGAGTTGGTGCAGGAGTTGGTGCGGGAGTTGGTGCGCTTGGTATAATTAGGGAAATCAGATTTGGTAAACTTCCTTGGGTGTAAGTTTCCCCAAAAGACAGACTCGGCACAATGGCGTTTTCTGCGCCAGCATTAATGCTTCCCCTGGTTCCATTGTCGATCGCGCCGCCAACTACAAAAGGTCGATCGCTACCGCCGCCGTGGCGAATGGCGATCGCCCCCGCCCCCGCACCTCCGGCAGTAGAAATACTGCTGGAAATATTGCCGGATATATCATCGGTAAAAACATTGTTCGATCGAAACAAACCGAGGGTTGTCACATCAACGTTGCCACCTGTGCCGCGTTGCTTGCCGCCTCTAGCGTCGATCGATCCCAACTGAATGTTACCAGCGGCGCTCAGGGAGACGGCGCCGCCGTTTCCCTGAGCGCCGCTGGAGTTGAGATCGAGAGCGGCAATTCCCGCTTGCGAGGTGAGGGCAATATTGCCGCCGATCGCTCCGGAAGCGTTCAAAGCTCGGGCAGTTAAAGGGCCGGGATTGCTGTTGAGCGCGATCGCGCCGCCTGTTCCCCTTGCTGACGAAGAGTCGAGATCGCCTGCAACTACAGTATTGCCCTCAACCCGAATGCTCCCGCCACTGGAGGTAATATTGCCAGTCCGAACCTCGCCGCGAGTTGCTTGCAGTTTCACCCTGCCACCATCCGTCCTTAAATTACCCTCTAAGAGGACATTTTCTGCTTTGATATCGGCTGCCAAAGCGGCCGCGGTATCCCCCCGAAGGGTAGCAGCATCTCGGGCGTTCACGGTCAAACTGCGCGCGGTAATTCTCGAATTCGCCGTCACGCTATCCGCGTGGGCCCAGAGCAGGCCCAAGCTCTGAGTTTGACCGACTGAGCCCCCAAAAGTAATGTTGCCGCCAGCGCGCAGCGTCAAATTATTTGCCCCGCCTGTGGTGCTGTCGAGGGTATTGGCAAAAGTGATATTGCCGGTACTGGCGGCTAGGGTGGCGCTGCGCGAGACTGTGACGGCACTGTTGAAAGCGATGTCGCCCGCAGTCGCAATATTACCCGATACCTCGGTACTGCGGCTGTGGACGTACAAACTCGCCAGCGGTGCAGCTTGACCGACTGTACCGCCGAAGTACACTCGCCCAGCGTCAAGTCTGAGGGCGCGAGCTCCGTCTAGGCTGCCGTCCAAGAGAATGCTGCCCCTAGCTTGAGTGCTCAAAGCTGCATCAGCATTCAGGGACAGGTTGCCTGTAAAAGTGAGATCGGCGCCGGATGTGGCAATGTTGGCGCCGAGAGCGGTTTGGGGCGCGTCGAGAGTGATGGCAGCGCTGCCGGTTGTTCTGAGGGGATTGTCGATCGCGATCGAGCTGCCTTGAAGTGTCAGCGGGCTGTTGAAGGTAATGGGTGCGACGATCGCGATCGAGCTGGTGTTGGCGCGCCCGATCGCGATCGAACCGAAACCCCCCGCCAAAGCAGCCATATCCGTTGCAGTCAAGTCCAAAATCCCCAAAATATCGCCGGTGCCGCCGATCCGAATTTCTCGGCCGTCGCTGGGTTGCAAGCGAATTGTTCCCCCCGCACTGCTGGCGGAGTTGCTGCCGCCTCTGAAGTCAATGCCGTTAGCAGTGAGAGCGATGTTGCCGCCGTTAGCATTGAGTCCGCCCAGAGAGATGCTGCTGGCGAAAATGTTGATGTTGCCTCCTGGAGTCTCGATTAAATCGTTGGGGTCATTGACAAAAAACACTCCGCCTGCTGTAAATGTTACGCTGTCTCCCGTTCTCGCTTGCAGTCCAAGTTTGTTATCCGGCAAGTCTTGGACGGTGATGTCGCCCGGGGTGTCTAGAACCACGTTGCTGCCGGCCGCCATCTGTTCTAGCTGCACCTCTGAGATCGTCGATGTTTCGCTGGGTTCTGCTGTCGGTTCGAGTGTCAGACCGCTCGATCTGGGGCTGGTTTCGCCGTTACCGCCGACGATCGCAATATTTGCCGGATCGAGCCACAAAGTGCCGATCGCACCGTGACGCGCGCGGGTATCGACCTCTCCTTGGAAAGTTAAAGCATTTTTGCCCGAAACTTCGACTCTACCGCCGTTACCTGCGGCTGTGCCGCCGATCGCAGTAATATTGCCGAAGAAGCGAGTGGTATTGTCTGACCAAATTACCGCACTGCCGCCGTTGCCGCGGTCGATCGCGTTTGCTGCGATCGTAGAATCGGGACTAACGTATGTTACCTGGGCGTTCGGCACCGGTTCCGCGCCCCGGAAACCGCCTCCGACGCGCACAACTCCTCCGCCCTGGGTCCCCGAAGCATTGATATTTGCGCCGAACAGTCCGACTTTTTCCCCTAAAATATTGACTGTGCCGCCTGTTGCGCCCTCCGGGGCAAATACATTTACAGAACCCGAGACGATCGCACTTCCGGCATTTACCGGCACTGTTTGGCCGCCAGTCAGTATTAATTGCCCTTGTTCGTTAGTGGTTAAACCTGTGGCTGAGGCTACGCCCGGGCCCGTCAGCAACTGAGGCAAAGCAACCGGGCCGATCGCCGATTTTTCTGACTGCAAAGACGGAGTAATTTCTAAACTCAATAAGTTACCCGTTTGACTGATGCGGACTGCATTGCTTCCCCCAACAGCAGCCACAGTAATTTGACCGCCCGGGGCGGATAATTGCCCAGTATTAATCACTGTCGGGCCCAGCAAAGTTAAATTTTGACCGCTGCCAACTGCTAAGTTTCCGGCATTGACAATTGCACCGACTTGTGAATTATTAAAATTAAATTGATTGGGATTTCCCAGTAAAGCTTTGTAATCATTAATTCCGGTCGAATTGAACCAGCGCTCGCCGAAACCGATACCTGTAGCAGTTGTCGCGAAAAAAGACCCCGGCACGTTCAATTGGGCATTTTGACCGAAGACAATTCCTGCCGGATTCATTAAGAATAAATTCGAGTTCCCCCCGCTGACAGAAATCAGGCCGTTAATGACCGAAATATTGCCGCCAGAAATCCGCGCTAAAATATTTTGAATATTTGGATTAGTTAGAAAATTCGCGATTTGACCTTCGCTGAGATTAAATTGGCTGAAGCTGTGAAACAGATTTGCGCCGTTTCCTGACAGTTGTCCGCCGCTAATGTTTAAGCGATTTTGCTCCTGATTGACCGCAGTATTCGTGCCGTCATTCGCTGGAACGACAGGCTGCGATCGCACTGCTAGCGGTAGCAGCCAAAAACCTAATGTCAAAATTAAAACAGAGCGAAAATAGGTCATTAATCAGTTGACAGTTGATAGTTGACAGTTGACAGTTGACTCCGAAAGCAGTTGACTCCGAAAGCAGTTGATAGTTGACTCCGAAAGCAGTTGATAGTTGACTCCGAAAGCAGTTGATAGTTGTCATTATGGGAGCATCCCGATTTTGTAAGAAGCGTTTTTGTTTGAGTGCTGTCCCGCTCGCTTACCTATATATCGCTTATATCGCTTCGAGAACTCACAGCGTACACTCCTGAAAGGAAAATTGGATGCTGCCGTCATTAGTCATCAGTCATTAGTCATTTGTCAGAAAGAAGAGGGAAGTCAGAAAAGCCAATTACCCATTCCCCATTACCCATTTTAATCTATTGTAGTTTTGATTTTTTTTGCTCTGTAATGTTCCGCGAAAGTGCCAATAAACTTAAAAAGGTCGATCGCGGGCGGACACAGCGCTTGGCCCCTGGGTGCAAAGGGTGCCTGAACAAGCGCGATCGCCCGAGCCAACCACCCATTGCTAGAATATCGGAAATACACGCAGATTTTATATTTGTCTGTCGCCGGTGTCTTGACAAAATGCCCCCAGAGTCCTAAGATTGGAGCACTGATGGGATGGGAGGGCAAAAACCTACAAAATAACTGCCTCCTATAACAAAGTTAAAAACAACAAAATATTGATGCTTTTAGATACCACCCATGCAAACTCAAACTTTCCCATTTCTAAATGAACAAGTAGTTGAGCGGATATTTGCGTCAGGCGAACTGACTCGCGATGACAGACTGCGAATTCAGTCAATGCTCTTAAATGAGTCGATCGGCGAAAATGAATTGAGCTTAATTGAAAGAGTCATGGAAGGCGTAGTCAAGGGCATACTTGACGTGCTGAATTAATTGAGAAATTGTGTTCGCCTATCTAAACATAGGGTGCGCTTCCACCGCGCACCATACCCTAATTTGTTATAAAATCGAAAATCCTTCTAAAAATCATCATCGGGACTCTCATCGGAGCTCTCATCGCGACGCACAAGTTCCGAAGGAGGCCTATCGCTACTCCAAGCCCACCACACGGCGCCGCACTGGCAGCGGTAAAATTCTTGCCACTTGCGGCGGTTGGACTCGGTGTATACTGGCGATCGGCGATTAATCCAGACCTCAGCGGCATCCGTGCAGCTAGCAGCGCACTTGGGACAGCAAAACTCAGTAGCGTGAACCGCCGTCGCAGTCCATTCGGGAGGATGTGGAGCAAAAGCTTCCATGTGTTAGAGTTTCTATTTAAACTGCTGGTAATTACGGGAAATCAACGGTTGCTAAAGAGCCGCTCCCGCTCGCAATGACACAAGCAACGACATAAGTACGCTGTTGAGTGCGTAATTCATCGGCCAGTTATTTTTTTGGCATTTGCCGTCCGATGAATAGTATAACTGATGTGGTGTAAGCCGTCGATCGGAATTCTCAGCTATTTCAAGGACTAGGCTCATGTCTATCTACAACTTTATCTCATTTCTGGGCATTTTTGGCTTGTGCGCGATCGCCTGGATTTTTTCGGAGAACCGCAAAGTACAGTATATACCTTGGCGCGTCATCATCTGGGGCATTGGCCTGCAATTAGTCTTAGGATTTTTAGTATTCCTGTTCCCCCCAACTCGCATCGCCCTAGAGTGGTTTACAGGCTTGCTGGATGGAGTATTCACCGCTGCTGATGCCGGGGCGAGATTTGTATTCGGCACAAACATTGTACCAAAACCCGGTCAAGACCCGCCAGTTAATTTAGGATATATTTTTGCCTTTCGAGCTTTACCGACAGTCGTATTTTTTTCCGGCCTCATGGCCTTGCTTTACAACATCGGCGTAATTCAAATTATCACCGAAGTTTTTGCCAAAATATTTTACATGACAATGCGGTTGAGCGGCGCGGAAGCACTCAGCGGCGCCGCCAATATTTTCGTAGGAATAGAAGCAGCAATTGTCGTCAAGCCTTATTTGGCAAAAATGACTCGTTCCGAACTTTGTGCAATCCTCTCCTGCTGTTTTGGAACGGCCGCTTCATCAACTTTAGCAATTTACGTCAGTTTTCTCAAGCCAGTTTTTCCAAATATTTTAGGGCATTTAGTTTCAGCCTCAATTATCGCCATTCCCGCTTGCTTTGTCCTCTCCAAAATCTTAGTTCCCGAAACAGGAACACCGCTAACAATGGGCGGCATTCCCAAGGAAGAACCGAAACCTCAAGGCCGCGAGTTTGTGGGAGAAGAAATTGCCGACAATGACGGTGAGATCCGCAAACAAGAGACAGTTGGCGGAGAACCCATCGAACGGGTTAGCCCTTTGGATGCAGCAATTATTGGCGCTTTGGACGGTGTGAAAATGGCAGTCGCCATCGCCGCTGTTTTGATTTTAATCTTGGGCTTAGTTTCCTTAATCAATCAATTCTTTGGCTGGCTAGCAGTGTTGCCGGCTCCCATCGGCACAATCTTTAGTTTTGTCACCCTGCAAAACATTCAAGGAGTCTTATTTTACCCGCTAACCTTGTTAACCGGAGTTCCCTTTGAGGATTCTTGGACAGCTTCGGTAATCATCGGACGGCGGCTGTTGGAAACGGCGATTCCGCCCTATCAAAGTTTAGCAGAAGCGGCGGCAAAAGGACTGATTAGCGATCGCACAGTTTTAATTGTCAGTTACGCCCTTTCCGGTTTCGCCCACCTCGCCTCCGTCGGCATATTTGTCGGCGGTACAATCGCCCTAATTCCTTCCCGCCGCAAAGACATTTCCGAACTCGGTTGGAAAGCCTTATTTGTCGGCACCTTAGCCACAATGATGATTGCCTGCATCGCCGGCTTATTTGACACCGGAGACTCCAGTATTTTAGGTGCTCAGAAAGCCCCTGCTGCCCCGATAACAGCCCCCGTTTCGCCGAAACCAGGAGCATCCCCAGCCGCGACTTCCAAGCCCTCAGTTGCCCCAGCAATTGCCAGCCCGAAGCCTTCGCCGAAGAGTGAAAAAGCAGCTCCAAAAGCTCAAGAATCTCCTAAATCTGAATCCAAGAAAAGCCCTTAATATCTTCTAAGGACTTGTAGGGGCGGGTTAACCAACAATATTTGTCAATAATTGACAATCTCTAAAACCCGCCCTCACCCAACAGTAAATCCCCGCATACTAACAGTTATATTTTCGTATTCGATCGAAATCAAGGTTGATGTAGTTTATTGGTTGTGTGGGGGCGGGTTTCTGTAGATTATTGATGAGAGTTAAATATGGTTGGTTAACCCGCCCCTACGAGTCCCTGATAGATTAGATAAGATTGTTTTTTTTGCAGATGCAATTACCAATTACCAATTACCAATTACCAATTACCAATTACCAATTACCAATTACCAATTACCAATTACCCAAAAATCAATGAATCCCGAACCAGAAATTCGCCGCCTGTTAGATGTGATGCCCGCCTCCGGCCGCATGACGTGTAAAATTATTAATAAGCCTCAACAATCCACGGTAATTGATTGCGATTTTCCTTTGCCTTGGCATCAATCTCGCCCGATTTATATTAATTTTGATTTGTGGCGGCTGCTATCTAAGCCGCAGCGGGATTTATTGATATTGCGGAATGTCAGTTTTCTGGGCAATTTTAAGTGGTTTAAGCCGGATATTTATCAAGGTGCGGCTCTGGCGGGAATTGTCGGAACAGTTGTAGAATTGTTGCAGGGAGATGCGATCGGCACTGCGATCGCGGGCGGTTTGACGGGACTGGCGATGACTCGAATTTGGCGCGACAACCGCAGTTCGCAAGTAGAGCTAGATGCCGACGAAACGGCGATTAGAGTGGCTCTAAGGCGCGGTTACAGCGAAGCGGAGGCTGCGGGACATCTGCTGGGGGCGATCGAAACTGTAGCGCAGATTGAAGGGCGCAATTTGGATTTTAATGAATTGATTCGCTGTCAGAATTTAAGGGCGATATCGGGTATTTCGGCGGTGGGCGTGCCCGATAGTGTCAGGCAAGATTGAAATGGACGCACAGGCGGTCAGAAACCGGGTTTTTTTAGGAAAATATTTCGTTGGAGCATCGTAGATTAGGTAAAAAACCCGGTTTCTTGGGTATTGATATAATCAAGACGGAAACCCATAAAATCGACAACTATGCTACTCCTGCCACAACGGGAAAACCTGCGCGAAACTCTACCCATAGAAGGAGCTGTCCGCATTGAATTAGTGGAAGGCCTACCAATGTTTAGAGCCTCCACAACCGTCAAAAATCGAATAGCAGAACTGTTGGACAAACAACAAACTTTACCTCTCAATCCTGACGAAGAACAAGAACTCAATCTTTACGAAGAAATCGACGATTACCTCAGTTTTGTCAACAAAACTGTCCGCAATCTTTTCCTCAACCAGATTCAGCCTACTGTATAGAAATTTTGGCTTTACCAATCAGTATCAGCTACACCACACAGCATTAGAAATCCTCCCTTGGGAAATTCGCCCATTCTTCGCTACGAACTTCATCTATATCAGCCGCAGATGGTGCGATTCCCAAATCAGCACATAAACCCCACAAGGATTTGCGGGGAGTAGGGCGAACGACAACTAACTCTCGTTCTATCTCAGGAACCATCCACTTAATCAACCGTAACTTTTCGGATAGAAACAACTGCTTAACAAGACTGAAAACTGCCTCGAAAGTCATGTTTTTATCTGGGTATGTTCGATCGATATAATTTTAGCATTTTTGCTAAGCGCAAAAGCGATCGCCCTTGATACTGTTGCGACTGCGGCAAGCTTCGCTAATGCACTTATTTTAATGATTTTAAGCGAAAGCGCGATCGCCCGATCGATCTCCTAAGACTCCTCCTCATCTACTCGCCGACTGAGATAATCCGGCAACTCATCAAAAGATACCCCCACCAAACGGCAAAAATCCCTCATTTGCCGAACAGTCATGGTAGGTTCGTCTCCCTTTTCCCATCGCCGTACCGACGAAGCCGACACCCCCATCCGCACAGCCAACTCTTCTTGGCTCAAGTTAGCGTCCTCTCGCAGTCTCCGAAAAGGCAACTCATTTTCTGGTTGCCGTTGACGTTGCCTTTTTTTTACCATATTATTTTAACTATCCAATTTAAGCGCTTAAATTAAGCGCTTAGTGGCACAGCCATAGCCAAAACAGACTGCACTAAAAATCAAAGGTGCAAGTCTGTCACTTTCCTATGGGCAAACATACCCAATTTAGAATACAGCCATGAACACCCCAGAAACTACGAATTCCTGGATTATTTACCGACTGCTGCCCAACTTTCAGCGCTTACCCATCGGACAATTTCGCAGCCGCAGCGAAGCAGAATCTTCCCTGAAAGTCATCCGGCAACTGCTACCCAATACCGAATTAATACTTGCTTTCGAGATTGGGCCCGAAAATCCAACTACCGAACTCATTCAGCCCCCTGCTAAAGAGCCAAACTTGCCAACTTCAGTTAACCGAGAACTCCTGAAAATCTTCCTTATCAGTTCTCGTCCTGCTGTTTCCCGCATCATTCATTCTTTGCACTGCAATAATTTTGCCTGCGTTTCTGACTGGAGTCCACTTGTCCCGACTCAAAATTCCGGTGAAGTGATGAGCGTCTTAATTAAATATTTTGCCGCTGACTCTTAGTGACAGTCGAGTTCTCGTCTTTGTAGGGGCAATTCTCCGTGGTTGCCCCTTATTTATGACCGAGAACAATGATAAACTTGATATTCATACCCGTCCACCGCTGGCCAATCGCGGGATTCAAGCTGACACTTTTGTGCTGCTAAATTGACAGGTGCGCGAAAGTTCACCAACCACAAATCAAGCGGACGTTCCAATTGACTGAGTGTTTTGTCAAGTGTCCCCGCCACAATTTCCGGCGCATCCCTTCTCTGCTTAACTAAAAGAAACTGTGGAGAATCAAAGGCTTTAACTTCTTGCTTCTTCCTAACATCCGTTACATCCGTTACATCCGTTACATCCGTTACATCCCGTACATTGCTCGCTGCCGAACCCTTCTTCCTAACATCCGTTACATCCGTTACATCCGCTACAAAATCCGTTGCCGAACTTCTTTCCCATTCCATCCCTATCCCCATCAACTCTCCAATTTCTACATGAGTCTTTTGAGTAGTAGCAATTAACACGGGAACTTTCGAGACTTCGCGGATAATCGGAATTAAAAGGTCTGGTTTGTAATATTTGCGATAGCCGAGATTGGAATTTACTGTTACACCGCTCACAAAACCCATTGCTAAAATTAGCAGAACTGCTTTTTTCCCAGCAATTTCAACAGCAGGTAAATTAAACCATTGACTTTTGATTGTAGGTGTGTTAAAAATAACTGCCAAGGTTGCTCCTAACAGCAATATTACCCCCGGAAAGTAGACGAAATTGTATCGAGGGCCGCGAGTTAGGTCAATTCCTAGAATGTATGCAAAGCTGAAAAATAGGAAAATTGCTCCGATCGCAAATCCGCCGAAAATAACAGTACCTAAACGACTATTTGGCATTCTTAAGGAATTTTTCAGAGCGCTCAATAGGATGGGAAGGGCCCAAATAAAAAATATTGTCATGCCGATCGCAGATCCAACTACTACGGCCAGATTTGGCGATTCCACGGGAAGCAGGGATATGACAGCGATCCATCCCGCCAAAGCTTGGAAAATCGGCGCGATCCAATCTACAAATGTGCGATCGCCGCTGACAATCCAATTCGTGAGCTCGCTGCCGTACTTGTTTGACAAAAATATTGGCAGCCAAACTAAACCGCCAGCTAAAGTCCCGATCGCTACGGCGAAAAGCCTCCAGAAAATTTGAGATTGCCAAATATTCGGCTGCTGACTGTTGGTAATTGGCAATTTCCCATTAAACTGCTGCCAGATTACAGCAATCAATGCTATGGCTTCGGCACACAAAGTCAGCGCGAAAAAGTAGTGAGAGGCAATTCCCAAACAGTTAACAACTACCCAAAGCAGCGCCGCCCAAATTGGCAGGGGAGCGCGCTGTTGCAGCTTTTTTGCAGCTAATGTCAAGCAAAAAAGAGAGGCAATAACTAATAAGATTCCTAAGGTATAATGGCGGGCTTCTTGAGCGAGATAAATGCCGTAGGGAGAAACTGCCATCATCGCGGCCGCACATTGACCGACTAAACGAGAATTGAACGCAAATTTGCCTAAAAAGTAGATGGCGGGAACAGAAATCACTCCCAATAAGGCCGGGAGCGATCGCCCAATCCACACTAAACTATCCTCCGAAGGCCCAAACAACCGCATCCACCAGTGGGCTACCATAAAATACACCGGCGGATGGTTGCTTTCTAGCAGCAAATGGTTTAAGACATCTGCAATGCCAGCATCCGCACGGAATTGCAGCGGTTGTAGTAGAGTGGAAAGTGCGATCGCGCGATCGAGCGGCACCCCGCGAAAACTGTTGCCCAAACTAAACACTAGAGTCGAAAACTCATCCGTCCACAGCGGTTTCGAGTCCAAATTGGCAAAACGCAAAATACAGGCGATCGCCATCCACAGCAAGAGCAACAATAGTTGTTTGTTCTGACTCAAAAGACTATATCCTTCTTTTAGTTTTTCCCGCGCTTGTAAATTACAATCGCTCGTTGTTGCATTCCCAGCCAAGAGAAATATGGTATGCGATCGAACTCCTCATATCCAGGCTTTGGCTGCTTGCTAGCAACAATGTACTCATCATCAAATACCCACGGCCCTAATCCTGTCAAATTAGCATCCTGCCATTTTTTAGTTTTGTATATTCCCATGAAATTGTCACTATTGTACCATCCATTAAAAGTATCTATACCGCGAATTGATTCCGACTTCACACCATACACAGTCATGAGTTTATTTTGAGCAGCCGTTGCTGCACTGTTCCAACCCATATAGTCCTGAAGGCAAACTACACTGAAAATGTAAAGAAGCGTACAACTAAAAGTTGCCAACCTGAGTGCACCTTTGAGCTTAAATCGGTTCATTTCGTAGGCCAAAAGCAAAATCGAGGGCGGCAGTGCCGGAATTAAATATCGATCGAACACGAATAACCGCCCTGGATTGTAGGCTACAGCCAGAAGAATCAATCCCCACAGCAATAAAAAAAGTCTTTGATGCGTTCGCTGCTGCAAAACATTATTTTCGTTTTGTTGCAGCCGCACATCGTCAAGTAGATCGACACAGTTTAAAAATATTAGTCCTGCCACTCCCAGTGCAGCGAATGTTACAGGCCACCACCATCCACCAATACTAACTACTGGCTGTGGGTTGATATCTGGCAACTGAATGTGACCCACCGCCAAATCAAGCAGATAATCCCCTTTTAATAGAGGCATTCGCTCTGCATAGCGCTGTAACCACAAAGCTTCTTTATGAAACAATATACTTAGAACAATAAATAAAATTTTAGGTAAAAAAAACACTGTCAGCGATACCAAGCAAAACCCGACAAAAATAGCCCCCCGCTTCCGAGTCCAAACATCGTGTTTGCGAACTATTTGCCAAAATTTACCAGCACCCAAAGGTAGAGCAAAAAGTCCCATATAACAAAGTGAAACTGGAATGTGGCGAAACCCATCCATAGCTGACATTAGAACTCGTCCCTGGAGGCTTTCAAAAATAGGAGTTCCAGCATCTTTAATTGTCCCTAAATAGAGAACAATCGCCGTCGCCGCCAGCCACGGGCAAATCAAAGCAAAAACCATAGACCAAGATACGCGATATTGTTTTTGCCACCAAAGTACGAAAACAGTCGCAGCAAAAGCAACAGGCAACATTACCCCAAATTGCCTGACAAAAAAAGCGACAACTGCAAAAAAGCTGCCCCAAAAAATTAGTTTTGCACTCGGTGTTTGCAGCGCTAGCAGGAAAAATAGCCCTGACAGTATTGACATTGCCAGAAAAGGCACGTCGGTCATAAAGCTGTACGATAAATTTAAAACTAAAGGGTTAATGGCTACCAGCACCCCGCAAAGTAAAGCCAAGTTTCGAGAAAGACCCAATGCTAATCCGCAGCGGGCCATCGCCCACGCGCCAACAACGCTTAATACTAAAGTCGATACTCGCAAAATAGTGAAGCTAAAACCAAAAATTTTGCAAAACAAAGCAGCCCAATAAGCTTGCGCTGCGAGAGTGGCGGCGAGGTAAGAATGACCCCGGTACTGACCTTCTTCCAGCAACCTTTGGACAGCTTTAGCGTGTATCCAATCGTCGTTGAGCGAGAATTCACCTACGGGCGAAACTAATAGATTAGTTAATAGCAACAGCAAGACCAAAGGCAAAAACAATGATTGATTGGTGATATAGCGCCTAGTAGTGGCTGAGAGTACAAACAATTGTTGATTCATAAAACTACCTTACTTGCAGGAGCTTAAAGTCGTCACTGAAAGGCTGACTTTTTTATTTCTATTTATTGCGGACGATCGCTTTGGATGTCAAGAGCGAGCGTGAATTTTGCTCTGTCTTTGTCCCTGTATGCCCCGAGCGCTGTCGGATTTTCCTAGTTTCTAATCAACTTCCGTCACCCGCCAGCTCAACTTCATATTGATCCAGAAATTCCACAGAGTTACAGCCAAAATCGCAATTAAATTCGCCAAATATTCATTCATCCCAAAAACATTAAACATCAAATTAACCAGCAGCACATTCAAAATCAAACCCATCAAGCAAATTGTATTAAATTTCAACAGCCGTTTGAAGCGCTGGCGATTTCCGGGCTGCCGCTTAGAAATATCCCCAAAAGTCCACAAATCATTCCACAAAAAGTTACTGATAATTGCCAATTCAGCAGCAACGATCAGACTGCGAGTCAGCTCCAAATGGAGGCTGTTCCGCAGCACGTACAAAACCCCCATATTCACAAACACGCCGCTGAAACCCACGATGCCAAATCGCAGAAACTTACCCATCGGCCAGCGGGAAAAGCGCAATATGAGCAAATGCCGCAAATACTCAATATACTGTTTCCCAGTAACTTTGCTCTCGCCTTCTTTCCGCTCCTGAAATACATAACCAACTTCTCCAATCCAGCGGATATTGCCCCTGCCGAGCACTTCAATCAAAATTTTGTAACCCGCAGGATTCATAGTTTGGCCGGCAATACAACTGCGGCGTACCATAAAATAGCCGCTCATCGGATCGGAAACTCGGCCCACCACTCCCGGCAGTACAATCAATCCGACAGTTTGAGCTCCCCGCGACAAAAATCTCCTGATAACGCTCCAGTCGCTCACCCCGCCCTCGGCAACGTGACGGCTCGCAGCGGCCAAATCGGCTCCCCGCTGAATTTCTGCTAAAAGCTGCAACAGCGTCTCCGGCGGATGCTGCAAGTCGGCATCGATGACGCCCAAAACCTCGCCCCGAGCGGCCTGCCACCCGCGAATTACCGCTGTGGAAAGTCCCCGCTCGTCTTCCCGGCGCATCACCCACAATTGCGGATATTCGGCTGTTAGGGAGAGGGCAACTTCCCAGGTGCGATCGGGACTGTTGTCATCGACTACAATTAATTCGTAGTTACCGGGAATGCTGCCATCGAGCAATTTGCTCAATTGTTCCACAATACTTTTGACATTCTTGCACTCGTTGTAGGTGGGAATCACCAGGGAAAAATAAATGGGCGGTGTGGGTGCGTCTGTAAAAGTTGAACCACAACTCCCTACAGCAGGAATTTGCAAAGGCCCAGACGGCACTGGTAACAGGTGATTTGCTTGGTTGACGCTCATAAGTTTAGTTCCCACAAAGTAAAGGATGGTTTGTAGGACTTGAGATTTTACATTATCGTTCCTCTATGATTGATTCGTTAAGATATAAAAACGCCTTAATTATAGGCAGTAATTCTGTAGCTGAGCTAACAAAAAAACTGTGGATGCAATTCTCGATCGAGCTTTACAAGGTTATAACATCTCTTCCGCAGAAGCCTTGGTGCTTTTGCAGCAAAGAGATCCTGACGCGCGAGCTTCTATTCAAACAACCGCTGACTTGCTGCGCCGGCGACAATCAGGGGATACTGTTACCTACGTTATAAATCGCAATATTAATTTCACCAATATTTGCGAGCAGCATTGCAGTTTCTGTGCGTTCCGCCGCGACGATGGAGATGAGGGCGCTTTTTGGTTAGATGCAGCCCAAATTCAGGAAAAGGCAACAGATGCAGTGCAGCGGGGTGCGACGGAAATTTGTATGCAGGGCGGCTTAAATCTTCAAGCTAAGCAGGGCGGCGCATCTTTGCCTTATTACGTGCAATTGGTGAAAAATATTAAGGATAAGTTTCCGCAGTTGCACTTGCACGCTTTTTCGCCGCAAGAAATAGAATTTATTGCCCGACAAGATAATCTGAGTTTCAGCTATGTAATTTCGGCTTTGCGGGATGCGGGAGTCGGTTCGATGCCGGGAACCGCGGCGGAAGTTCTCGACGATGCGGTGCGCAGAGTAATTTGCCCGGAAAAACTAGATTCGGCAACTTGGTTAGAAATTGTGGGAACTGCTCACAGTCTGGGTTTGCCTACAACGAGTACGATGCTTTGCGGGCATATTGAGACCGCCGAACAGCAGGTTTTGCATTTAGAAAAAGTGCGATCGCTCCAACAAACAGCAATTAACAACAACTATCCAGCGCGCATCACAGAATTCATTTTACTGCCCTTTGTCGGCAAGGAAGCACCGGCTCCTTTACGCAGTCGAGTCGGCCGCGACCAACCAATTTTAGCAGATACACTTTTGCTCACCGCTGTATCGAGAATCTTCTTGGGAAATTGGATTAGCAATCACCAGCCGAGCTGGGTAAAATTGGGTTTAGCAGGGGCTACAGAGGCTCTGAAATGGGGCTGCAACGACATCGGCGGCACTTTGATGGAGGAACACATTACTACAATGGCCGGTGCGGTTGGCGGCAGTTGTCAGTCTGTGGAAGATTTGCAAAATGCGATTAGTTCTTTGGGCAGGGATTATCAGCAAAGAGATACAATTTATCGACCTTTGGGGGTTGACAAATTGGCAGTAATAAGTAGTAGGATAAATTGAGCGATGTCTTATAGCGAGTTCACCTCAATTATCAAAGTTAAACAAGCCTTTGGATTAACAACTGTAGAAGGGCCGCGATTTCTACCGCAAATAACTCCGATCGCTCCGAGTGCAACCCTGACAGATTTTTTGGCAAATAGTTTACCCGTAGCTGTGGCGACAGGTAGCGAAAAAGCTCGATCGGAAATGATTATTACTCCGGTACTGCTGGAAGTCAGGAAGATTTTGCAGCAGAATATTAGCTTGTTTTCGGGGGAAGACTTTACGGTTGATTATGAAAGTGGACTAAACGGGATTTGTGATTATTTGATTAGTCGTTCTCCAGAAATGTTGGAGATTGAAGCACCCGCAGTGGCGGTTGTTGAGGCTAAAAAAGCTGATTTGAAGACAGGAATTGGACAGTGCGTTGCAGAAATGGTGGCAATGCAGAAGTTTAATGAAGCGAAGGGGAAACCAATTTCAGTTATTTATGGCAGTGTCAGTAACGGCACGCAGTGGCGATTTCTCAAACTAGAGGAAAAAATTGTATCGATCGATCTTAATGACTATGCCTTGCCTCCGGTGGACGAAATTTTGGGAATGCTGGTTTGGATGGTACGAGATGGCTGAATAATCGCGATCCTCTTCGAGGATCGCACAGCAAGTTCGCGAACTCTTAGTCTCAATAAAAAATCAAAGTGGGTTACATATCCTGGTAAACTAGGATAAACAGTCCCCTCACTTATCGGAATATATTTTTGGAGTCAATAATGTCTGAAGAATCAACCATCTGGATTATAACCGAGGAACTCACTGAATCTAACAGTGTTACTGGAGCCAAGGGTAGCATCGATGTTGGCGGTTCCTTGAGTTCAAAAGTCTCTGAAAAGGTAACGAAGATTGCTAGCAAGCGCGTGCCGATCGACGTAATAGCCTTGAAAGCTCAAATGAGCGGTTTGCTCAAAGTTATGGGAGAGTTATTCGATCAAGCTGAGCAGCAGAGTGGGATGAAACTAAATGAGGTTGAACTCTGAGTAGAAATCAACGGTGAAGGTCAAGTAAGTCTAATAGGAAGTGGGGGTAAAGTAGGGAATAAAGGCGGAATAACCCTAAAATTTACTCGTCCCTGAGTCAACAGTTAAATTCTCTTATAAATCCTATAGGTGAATGGGCAAAAATTGGGCGATCGCAATTGGCATTAACCAATACTACAACCTGCAAGACTTGAATTGTGCCAAGCGGGATGCAGAGTTAGTGCGAGATTTTTTCCTCAACGAAGCGGGATTTGAGGAAGTTTTTTATTTCTCTGATGAATCGCCAGCCATTGAAAAAGTTGCTGGTCAACCTATTGTGCAAATTCCCACCCAACCAACTTATGCCAATCTACGGCGATTTCTTCGGAAACAGTTTGAAGATCCATTGATGGAACCCGGAGACAATTTCTGGTTTTTCTTCAGCGGTCATGGGTTGCGCTATGCTGACCGCGATTATTTAATGCCCTGTGATGCCGATCCAGGAGATGTGGAACACACTGCAATTCCCATCAACTACGTGACAGAACGCCTGCGTCGCTGTGGGGCAGATAATGTGGTGTTGATTGTCGATGCTTGTCGGGATCAAGGGCAAAAAGATGGACGTGGAATAGGAGATGAAAAACACCAAGGAGTCATTACTATTTTTTCCTGTAGTCCTAATGAAAAATCTTATGAAATAGAAGATGAAAATTTGCGACAAGCATCGTTCACATATGCCTTGCTAGAAGGTTTACGGCTTCAGGGAGAAGCTAACTGTGCGACTGTTGAAAGACTGTATCAACATTTGTCTCATCGCGTTCCCGAAATTAATCGGCGTTATGGAAAACCTCGACAAACGCCCTATCTCAAGGCTGAACCTCCCTACAAAATGCACTTTATTCTGCTGAATAAACTGGCAACTATCAAAGATGCGGAACCGTTGAAATTTCAGGCCGCAACGGTCGAAGCTGAAGGCGATTTAGAATTGGCAGAACAGCTATGGATTAGGGTGTTAGGCGTTTCTTCAGTTGATAGAGATGCACTCCGCGCAATCAAAAGAATTACTTTGAAACAGTCAGGACAGCACAGTAATTCTCAATCTCCCATCGTTACCAATATATCGGGATTGAAATCATCAGTATCAGAACTTGCCAAACCTCAACCAGGAAGACAATCGAATATAGAAGAAAAATTGAGTGTGAAAATGAGCGATCGAGTAAGCTCAAATCCCTCAGAAATACCTGTTATAGCCAGTAATAAACTCAGGGGAGTATGTGCATCTGCAACAGGAGTAGAAGTAGCTAAAATGACTTTGAGCCGAAAAGGGTTGACCCAAAAGGGACTTGCTCAAAAGTGTTATACGTCTGTATCAACAATTTCTCGATTTCTGAAACAACTGCCAATTGAGAGTCAAACATTTGAAATTCTCTGCAAAGCTCTAGACCTAACGCCAGAAGCTATTGTAGATAATCTTGCTGCCGTTCCATCTATCTCCAATAACAAACAAATTAAATCCTCTGAAAATTTACCTTCTCCTGCTACTACCCACACTTTTGAGTTTGAGGTAATCTCGATCGATCAAAAAGGACAAACAATAGATCGTCGTCATCAAATAGCAGAACACCGCATAGAAAAACTTGGTAATGCGATTGTGTTGGAAATTGTGTTGATACCGGGCGGTACTTTTATGATGGGTTCGTCGGAAACTGAGTCAGGAGGAATGAACAACGAAAAGCCTCAACATTCAGTAACCATCAAACCTTTTTTAATAGGCAAATACCCTATTACCCAAGCACAGTGGAAAGCGGTTGCTGCTTTTGGCAAAGTGAATCGAGATATTGAACTCGAACCGTCCCACTTCAAAGGTGCAGATCTGCCTGTGGAACAAGTTTCTTGGTACGATGCTGTTGAATTTTGCGATCGCCTTTCCCAAAAAACAGGACGCGAGTATCGCCTCCCAACTGAAGCAGAATGGGAATACGCCTGTCGCGCTGGAACTACAACCCCTTTTCATTTTGGAGAAACTATTACCCCCGATGTGGCGAACTATGACTGCAACTACAGCTATAAGTCTGGGCCAAAAGCGAAAGGAAGCTATCGCAAGCAAACAAATCCTGTCAAAAGTTTTGCATTTGCCAATGCTTTTGGATTATTTGATATGCACGGCAACGTTTGGGAGTGGTGCTTAGATTACTGGCATGAAAGCTATCACGAAGCATCCACAAATGGAAGTGCATGGTTGACTGACAATAACAGTAATTCGCGGGTGTTGCGAGGCGGATCTTGGTTAAATGCTCCGACAGATTGCCGATCGGCGTATCGTTACAACTGGGATTCAGACGATCGAGTCAAGCGCTTTGGTTTTCGGATAGTTTGTCCTATTGTGTGAACTCCATAGCCTTTGAATTGCTTATTCGTCTGTCTCTGATTCTTCCTCTCCCTCATCCCACGTCGGTGTATAAGTTGAATTTGGAGGCTGAGTTTCACCTGATTCTATAGCTAGCGTTTTGCGATACTGTTCTGCTTCCGCAACCTTGGTAAATTGAATTTCAGCTTTTTTTACAGTTTGAGTTTCTGCTGCAATCTTTTCAACTGCCGAACTGATTTCATCTAATGTTACCTTAAAAAACTCCTTGCGCTCGTTAACTTTGTTGACGCTTTTATCTCGAAAATATTGATGCAATAAATTCTCTGTTTCTGGAACGTTTTCAGAAAAAATCATTGCATGAATATCAAAGGGAAATGGCACAGATGCTCCACTTAGTTCTTTAATGCGATCCTCGGGATCGATTCGGCGCGTCATCCCAATTTTATAAACATTATCTCCAAAAGAACCAATATTTGAAATGATGTATACATATCCTGATTTTGTCATCTGAGCGCGAGAAATTGCATTTCTTTGCTTGGCAAGAGCCTCTTCAAGTTGTAGATTCATCTGTTGCAACTTAAGTTCTAATTGTTCTCTCTGTTGACCTGTAGCTTGTTCTATCTCTCGTCGAGCTTTTTCTAAAGCTTGTTCGCGAAGCTTTACTTCTTGTTCCGCATTTTTTCTCGCTTTTTCTATCTCCCGACGTTCTCTTTCTTCTTCGCGCATTTGCTCTCTGATTCTCCGCTGTTCTTCAGCTTCCTCCTGTTTTTTCTCCAGAAACTCATGAGTAAAATATAGTTCTTCTAGTTTGAGAGCGCGATAACTAGGCATGATTTGACAGCGATTAGTTTCTGAGAGCTTATTCAAGGTTTCAAAAGCTTTGTTAATCCTTGTTTCTAATTTATTGGCATTGTTATATTTAACCTGAAGAATTGCAGCATCGCACTCGCCATTAAATGCTCTCAGTATCAGCGTGAGAAAGTCATCGGTCATTTTCTTACCTTTTTTCTTGCTGCCCTCTACTTCCCAGGGTACATGACAGATAGCAGCAGTCTTATCTTTGAGCATTTTACTTTGTTGTTTTCTAATTTCTTCAAGTCGGCGCTTGTATTCTTCAGAACTGCCAAAGTTATACTTTGATTTATAAAATCCGAAAGATTGAACGGATTCTGATTCTTCAACTTCACTGAGTTTCTGCTGGAGGTTCCTAATTTTAGCATTTAGTTTTGCTTGTTCGCTTGCAAGTTGGTCGAGTTCCCCTTGTTTGAGATTTATGTTAGAATCTAATTGCTTTTCAAAGTCCTCTTTGGAAAAGAGTGAATCATATTTACGTAAAAGCTTTTTATGTTTCGCTAGTTTCAGTTGCGTGTATGTCAATGCGGCAGCTAGAACTAATGCTGCTACTGTGAGGAGTGTTGACAACATATAACCCTGCATTTCTAATTGAATACATCTTAATATAACTGAAAGCTTGTGAATTGGGCAAGTTTCCAGAAATTTAGCCCGATCGCCCGCGAACACATATTTATCCGCATCAAGTGAAGTTTGCGACAATCAGCCGATCGCACTTTCCCAAACTCACATCTTGCACCATTTTCAACAACAGGCTGGACGGCCTGTTCCACAATACATTAAATTAGCGCTCTTTCGCGCTTGTCCCGCAGTCCGCCAGGGGTTGAAACCCCTGTCTCAAAGCGAAAGTCCTCTGAAGAGGACTGAAGAACTCATTAGTCCTCTTCAGAGGACTTTAGCTATTAGCCAGGGAATTCATTCCCTGGCGGGCTGGGGGCCTTTCCGTTTAAGCAGAAAATGAAATTAAACCTTAAACTTCTCCACAATCCGTCTCATCGCTTCCTCCACATTCTCGCGACTGTTAAACGCCGAAATGCGGAAATAACCCTCGCCCGCCGCACCGAAACCAGAACCGGGTGTTCCTACCACATTGCAAGTTTCTAGCAACTTCTGAAAGAAATCCCAACTCGACAAACCGTGAGGCGTTTTCACCCACACGTAAGGCGCATTTTCGCCGCCAAAAACTTCGATTCCGGCCGCTGTCAATTTCTCGCGGATAATCGCCGCATTTTCCATGTAAAAATTGACTAATGCCTGAATTTGTGCTTTGCCTTCCTCGGAATAAACCGCCTCTGCACCGCGCTGCACGATGTAAGAAACTCCGTTAAACTTAGTAGCTTGGCGGCGGTTCCACAATTTCCAAATTTCGACATCTGAACCGTCGGCTGCTTTTCCGGTTAAAGTCTTCGGTACTACTGTCAAGGCGCAGCGAGTACCTGTAAAACCGGCATTCTTTGAGAACGAACGAAATTCGATCGCACAATCGCGTGCCCCTTCAATCTCGTAGATAGAGTGCGGCAGACTCGGATCGGTAATATAGGCTTCGTAAGCGGCATCGAAGAAAATAATCGAACCGTTCGCCTTAGCATAATCTACCCAAGCTTGCAAGTGTTCCTTCGTTGCAGTTGCGCCCGTCGGATTGTTGGGAAAACACAGGTAAATTAAATCGACTTTCTTGTCTGTGGGAATTTCGGCTGTAAAATTGTTGTCTGCGGATATTGGGAGGTACACAAAACCTTCGTACTCGCCTTTTTCGTTCGCATCTCCCGTATGTCCGGCCATGACGTTAGTGTCTACGTACACGGGGTAGACGGGATCTGTAACTGCGATCGTATTATTGTTGCCAAAGATATCGAGAATGTTGCCGCAGTCGCACTTAGAACCGTCAGAAATAAAGATTTCCGAAGCATCAATCTCGCATCCCCGCGATTGGAAATCGTGCTCGGCAATTTTCTGCCGCAGCCACTCATAACCTTGTTCCGGGCCGTATCCTTTGAAGGTATCCCGCGAACCCATGTCTGCTACCGCTTTCACCATCGCCTCGCGACAAGCCGCTGGTAGGGGTTCCGTCACGTCGCCAATCCCCAGCCGGATGATGGGCGCTTCGGGATTCGCCTCTGCGTATGCTTTCACTCTGCGCCCGATTTCGGGAAACAGGTAGCCGGCTTTGAGTTTCAGGTAGTTGTCGTTGATAGTTGCCATAGTGCGATCGCTCTAAATGTCGTAGAATAGCTTATACCATTTTAGATTTTAGATTTTAGATTTTAGATTTGAAGAATTGAAGAATTGAAAAATTGGGAATGACTGATGACTATGGGGGTTGGCAGCTTGCAGGCAGTTGCATTCTGTTTTGAAATTGGTATTACTACTAATCGTCTTTCTCAAGCAAAAGGAAGTTCCGCAACAAATTTTATCAGGGATTTAACGGATTTAACGGATGGATATTGAGGAGCGAGGGAAGATTTTCCCCGTTCGGACACTCGAACACTCTGAAAATCCGCCATCACAGGCAATCTGCACAGTCGATCGCAGCCATTGACAAAAAAATCAAATCTGCTTGTATAATGAGAATAGTGTGCAGCGCAGAAGCTATTATGGATGAGATCGAGTATGCCAAACTCTATCAAGAACTGGCGGCAATTCTGAATGAGTTTCAATTGGATTGGGTAGTTCAACAAGTAGCGGATACTGTAGAGATAGGTAAAGTAATTGAAGAGCGATCGCTCAAAAGAAAGACACCGCTGCTCAAGATAGAAGATTATACCGCAAAAGAACAACTTTTGCTGTTAATTGATGCTGTGGAACAAGCGACGGTCAATACTTCCGAAATGGAAGACGAAATTGCTTATTTCTTGAAAGTAGAATCAGAAACTTCTCCCCTCGGCACAAAAATTATCTTTGCCAATTCAGGCGCCCAAACAGCCCAAACAATCGAGTTTACCTCCAGCGTGACAGCCCCACGCCACAAACAGGCGATCGCCCTCAAGCAATTACTTGAAAAACTGCCCTCTGGGCCCAGCAACTACGCCATCAATGCCGAAATTAAGAGCAAATTAAAAAGCTCGATCGATCCAGATTTCCACGGAGCGGCAGAACAAGCCAGCATTTTTGACGCTTACCTATTCACCATCCTGCTCAAAGCAGTTGCTAATGAAGGCGGCAATATTTATTACAACAATGTTTTAGACGACGAAACACCGAAGTATTTAACGTTTAGAAAAACAGCGGGAAAAATCCACGGAACGGCACATCCATACACCCATGCTGTGGTGGAATTTCCCGACAAACCAGCCCTAGAAATTCACCTCGGAGTCAAAGTCCAAGGCAGAGCAGGAGTTCTACACAACTGCAACGTTTTAATTTTGTACCAAAAAGAAGCGAATATCTGCCGCTTGCTCAACCGCGAGCCCCGACACTCGCAGGTAATTTTAGCGGTAAAATCTGAACACTGCACCTCGGAACTTCAACTAGAAATGGCCGGTGCTTTTATCGGATTAGCGTCAGATATTCGCTACGAAGGCGGCAGCTATTTCATTTCTAACAGTTACTCGCAACCCGTAGCAAAACTGCTAACTACGGCTCGCAAAAAATGGGAAATAAACATTTTTCCTAGAGCCACAAACGATGTCCACCGGCTGATGTACTCGTTTCAAACGATCTTTAAAGACTTTAAGGCGAGAAACTGATTTCATTAAGATAAGACGGCCGTTGAAACCGCATCTACACAAACTTTCGTCCGCCGGACGCCGACTGAAGATAAGAAGGTAATTTTAAGGCTTTGCCTTCAACCCGCTCCCGTCGGGTTTCGTTTGACTTTCTGGCGGTTTCAACCGCCCGGTCTTCTTTTTCCCTCTTCCTTCTTCCCTCTTCCTTCTTCCCTCTTCCTTCTTCCCTCTTCCTTCTTCCTTCTTCCTTCAAATTCTGCTAGATTAGCCAAGAATAATCTATCATGTTGCGAGCACCCGAACCTTACGAATAATGTTTAAGAAAGATAAATCTTCCCTGCTGTTTACGATCGGAGCAGCCACACTTCTGATCGGTTTAGGCATCCTCGCGTACTCGATCGTCATTTCCCGCGGCCGGGCCAAAGATTTGCCGGCGGGAGCAACCGTTGTCCCCCAAGATGCGATGATGGCTCTATCCATCACTACCGATGAATCGCAGTGGAAAAGACTGCGAGAATTTGGCACGCCGGAGTCCAAAGCTTCGTTTGAAAGGTTTTTAAGCGAATTGCGCGATCGCCTCCTGACAAGCAACGGTTACGCCTACGGACAAGACATTCAGCCTTGGGTGGGTAACACAGCAATGGTGGCCTTTCTGCGAAACAAAACAGCAATACCAGTCCCCCCGCCCGCACCCAACGCGCCCCCGCCTCAGCCAATTCAGCAGTCAGTAGCAATTATCCTGCCAATTGCCAACCCGATTAAAGCCAAAGAATTATTAGCAAAACCCAGACCCCTCAACCAAGGAAAAATGGTAGAGCGCAATTATAAAGGGGTGCAAGTCACAGAAACTCAAGGTATACCCGATCGCAATTTCTCAGTCGCGGTACTCGGTACAAACTATCTAGCAGTCACCACAGATCCCACCGCCACAGACAGAATAATCGACACCTACAAAGGCGAACCATCCCTCGCCAAAACCCCGGGCTATGCAGACGCCATCGGTCAAATCAAAGATTCCGGTGCCTTCGGTCAAATCTACGTGAATATGCCCGTTGCAGCAGCCTTTACAGCCGCAAACTCATCCCGCGAAATTTCGGCGGAAAACCTCGAAAAACTGCAACAAAATCAGGGATTTGCCACCACAGCGACGCTGGATGCCGAAGGAATTGGATTCAAATCAATCTCTTGGCTGAAACCAGACTCTACGATGCGTATAGCAGTAGAAAACAACGCTCTAAAAATGGCTAACCGCCTGCCCAGCAATACAATCATGATGGTATCCGGCGGCAACTTGCAGCGTTTGTGGCAAGACTACGTATTGGGAGCCGATGCTAACCCGCTTGCTCCGATTAATCCCCAAGTTTTGCGCACTGGTTTAAAATCCACTACCGGTCAGGATTTAGATAAAGATTTCATCAACTGGATGGCGGGAGAATTTTCTCTATCATTAATACCGGCCCCGGCGCAGAATCCCAAAGACAAATTTGCTGCGGGATTTGTATTTATGGTGGAAACAAACAACCGCAGCGCCGCCAATAAATCCCTGAAACAGCTTGATGAAACGATGAAAATGAAAGGGTTTAGAGTTGAGGAAATTCAAGTCGGCGGTCAACCTGCTACTAAATGGACATCGGCGTTTGGAGGGATTACGGTAACTCGCGGCTGGATGAATGATGTAGTGTTTATCACAGTAGGAGCTCCCGTGGTTGACTCGATTGTTCCGGCGCCGAAAAGTCCGCTTTTAAGTAGCGAATTGTTCCAAAAAACTGTCCGATCGCAACTTAAGCCTCACAACGGCAATTTCTTCATCGACACCGAGAGTGCGTTTAACCCGAAAAACCTAGCTTTGCCGGAGTTTCCTCCCAGCCAAAAAATCTGGATTGACGCCACGCGGTCGATCGGCGTTACAGCGGCCGTCATTGGCGATCGTACCACCCGCTACGACGCTTTTGTCGGTCTCAAAAAATCCGACCAATCCACTCCTGCACCACAGCCCTCACCGAGTCCATCTTCACCGAGTCCATCTTCACCGAGTCCTGCTTCACCGAGTTCATCTTCACCGAGTTCATCTTCACCGAGCCCTGATGCACCGAGCCCTGATGCACCCAGTCCCTCGCCCACCGTCCAAACTTCACCCAATTAACTTTTAAATCATTCCAAAAATCCGCCGTGACAACCCG
Organism: Microcoleus sp. ARI1-B5; assembly: GCF_036705795.1. Taxonomy (NCBI): domain Bacteria; kingdom Bacillati; phylum Cyanobacteriota; class Cyanophyceae; order Oscillatoriales; family Microcoleaceae; genus Microcoleus; species Microcoleus sp. ARI1-B5. The sequence continues at coordinate 3,429 of NZ_JAUBVK010000043.1, read as the reverse complement.
TTTAACAGCAACAGGGCGATCGATTAAAACCGAAAAGCAGCCGAGGGAAACTGGCAATAGCGGATTTGACTCGAAGAGGGAAATTGAGCCGGATTTAATATCATGTCTGCGGTAACAACAGCAGTTAAAAATTATGGTCGCGACCGCAGACATGATATTACTTATTCTGGTCATAATTTTAATTGCAGACAATTTTAGAGGCTGATTAGTTGTTTTTTATAAAAGGAAAGGAAAGATTTTTTACCGGGATTTTTCCTGGTCTGTCTTGGACGCAGAAATCGGGTTTTTTAAGCCACATAATTCCTGGCAACTGTCAATCACAATTAAACCCCCAGGTTTCTGTCCGAGTGCGTCTGGGACTGCGGTTTTTTTTAATATGTCATGCGGAAGATACAGATTCTAGGCATTACGAGTTATATTTAGATTAGGGAGAAGATACGGGGTAATTGCATATGCTCGGGTCATTTTTACTCATTTAATCCTCAACGCACTCGGACGCCAGCAACTTGGTTGCTTCATGAAGATAACGTCTTAAACCGAAATTTTTATAAGAAACCGGGTTGCGTTACCAGATTCCTGTAATTATATATTTTACCCTTTAAAAAGCTATGAAAACAGCCAAAAATAGTCAAATTCCGGCAAAATTCCTGTCTAAAGCAAAAATCAGCCAACTGGCACTTTTTCTGCAAATAGTCTTAATAAATCTTTACTTTGTGCAAGCAAAAGCCGAAGGTCAAACGATCGTGCCAGCGGCGGACGGAACTGGCACGACAGTCACGGACGCAACCCCAACCGGAACTACTGTGCCGCAAACTCGCTTCGACATTGAAGGCGGACAATTATCGAGCGATAAACAAAATCTGTTCCACAGTTTTACACAATTCGGCTTGTCGGCAAATCAGATTGCCAACTTTATATCAAACTCGAACATTCGCAACATTTTAGCGCGCATCGGCGGCGGCAGCCCCTCGATTATTAACGGCTCAATTCAAGTAACCGGCGGCACTTCTAACTTGTTTTTGATGAATCCTTCCGGCATCATATTTGGCAACAGTGCCAGCTTAAACGTGCCGGCTTCTTTCACCGCAACCACCGCCACGGGTATTGGATTTGGTTCTAACTCGTTTAACGCTGCCGGTACTAACACCTATACATCTCTGACGGGCGCGCCCAATTCCTATGCTTTTGGAGGCGCTCAAGCGGGGGCAATTATCAGCACGGCCGACTTAGCAGTCAAGTCAGGGCAGAACTTAACCTTGCTCGGCGGCACCGTTGTCAGCACGGGCAACCTGTCGGCCCCAGGCGGTAGAATTACCGTCGCATCAGTCACCGGGACAAATTTAGTGCGCGTCAGCGAGTCAGGCAGTTTGCTGAGTTTGGACATCGGGCCGTCGTCAGCGACAAGCACCACTGGAACAGCGCCCGCATCCTTGCCCGAACTGCTCACAGGCATCGGTCAAACGAACGCTACAGGCATCAGCGTCAATGCTAGCGGTCAATTGGTACTCACGGGGTCTAACCGAGTAGTAGCTGCGGGGGACGTTGCAGTCAAAGGTGCAAGCGCTAGGGCGATCGAAATTCAAGCAGCCAACAGCATTGCAGCCAGCGGAAACCTGACGAGTTCCCAAGGCGCGATCGTCCTACAAGCCAGCGGCGACATTCGCACTGTCGATCTCAACTCCAACTCCACCACCGCAGCAGGCGGCAACATCAACGTCACCAGCCGTACAGGAAAAGTAGAAACAGGCAATATCAACGCAGGCTCGAGCGACAAATCCAGCAACGCCGGAAACGTGAGTATTGCAGCACCCTCAAGCAGCATTCAAACAGGGTTCATAGACGCCAACTCCGAAGAAAAAAAAGGTGGCGAAGTCACCATCAAGGCGAGCAACGACATCGAAGTAACCCGTATCAACACCCAAGGGCGAACAGCCGGAGGAAATATTGACATTACAGCAGGTCGTTATTTCCGAGCAACAGGCACTTTCAAAAACGATAGCAACTGCTTGGCGCAAGCTTGCAGCATTGCCGCCGCCTCGACTGGTAGCGGAAATGGTGGAGATATCACCATTCGCCAGGGCGGCCAAGCCTTGAACACAGTTTTCAGCGTCGGGCCCGACTATAACAGCTTGAACGGTACTGCAGGCAGCATTGCCACTGGGGGTAAGAACAAGGAAAATGTGATTGCATCCGGAGCTTATTCAAGTTCAAAGCCTCAGATAGTACAGCCGACGAGAATTAACATTACGGCTTCTTCAGTCTCGCCAACACCCGAACCGACTCCCGCGCCAACTCCGGCACCGACTCCCGCGCCAACTCCGGCACCGACTCCGACGCCAACTCCTGCACCAACTCCGGCACCAACTCCCGCACCGACTCCCGCACCGACGCCCGCACCTGCGCCGGCTCCCGCACCTGCGCCGGCTCCCGCACCTGCGCCGGCTCCCGCACCTGCGCCGACTCCCGCACCGACACCTGCGCCGACTCCTGCGCCGACTCCTGCACCGACGCCCGCACCGACTCCCAACCCCCCGCCAGCACCCAGGCGAACTCCTGCACCGACACCCGCACCTGCACCCGCACCGACACCCGCACCTGCACCTGCACCGACACCCGCACCTGCACCTGCACGGACACCCGCACCTGCACCTGCACCCGCACCCGCACTGACACCCGCACCTGCACCTGCACCTGCACCCGCACCCGCACTGACACCCGCACCTGCACCTGCACCCGCACCTGCACCTGCACCTGGACAGACAATTACTGAACCCAGCGTACCAGTATCAAATTTGCCACCAGCGCCAACGATTACTCAAAATCAAACACCCGTACCCGCACCTGCACCTGCACCTGCACCTGCACCTGCACCTGCACCTGCACCTGCACCTGGGCAGACAATTACTGAACCCAGCGTACCGGTATCAAATTTGCCACCAGCGGCAACGATTACTCAAAATCAAACACCCGCACCTGCACCTGCACCAGCACCCGCACCTGCACCTGGGCAGACAATTACTGAACCCAGCGTACCGGTATCGAATTTGCCGATCGCACCGACCGCAAATCAAAATCAAACACCGGTATCAAATGTGTCGCTCGCGCCGACCGCAAATCAAAATCAAACACCGGTATCAAATGTGTCGATCGCGCCGACCGCAAATCAAAATCAAACACCGGTATCAAATGTGTCGCTCGCGCCGACCGTAAATCAAAATCAAACACCGGTATCAAATGTGTCGCTCGCGCCGACCGTAAATCAAAATCAAACACCGGTATCAAATGTGTCGCTCGCGCCGACCGTAAATCAAAATCAAACACCGGTATCAAATGTGTCGCTCGCGCCGACCGTAAATCAAAATCAAACACCGGTATCAAATGTGTCGCTCGCGCCGACCGTAAATCAAAATCAAACACCGGTATCAAATG
>NZ_JAUBVK010000042.1:0-54100 GCF_036705795.1 Microcoleus sp. ARI1-B5 | reverse complement strand
TTACCAATTACCAATTACCAATTACCAATTACCAATTACCAATTACCAATTACCAATTACCAATTACCAATTACCAAGACAGTTATTTTAAATTTTTAGCGCTTGCTGCCTCAAACTGACTACAGCCTCCACCAAAACATCGGGTTGCACGGGTTTAGCCAGATGCCGATCGAAACCAGCTTTCAAAGCGCTGGCGCGGTCTTCATCCCTAGCATAAGCCGTCAGGGCGATCGCCCGAAATTTCCCTCCCCTTTCGGTTGCCCAAGAGCGCAGCTTTCTCAGCAGCGAATAGCCGTCTTCCTCCGGCATTCCGATATCGCTGACCAAAACATCCGGCACAAACTCAGCAGCCGCCTCAAACGCCTCAGCAGCCGACGATGCAGCCCTGACAGCCGCCCCGGAATCAGTCAAGACAAACATCATAAACTCCCGCGAATCAACCTCGTCATCAACCACCAAAACCTTAACCCCCTGTAAATTACCGCCGCCAGCCAACACCTGCGCTTCCTGGCGGGCGATCGAATTTACCGGAATCGAAGGGAGGCGGAAAGTAAAAGTCGAGCCCAGATCCAGCCCCGCACTCTGGGCCCAAACCCTGCCGCCGTGGAGTTCAACCAACTGCCGGACGATCGCCAGCCCCAGCCCCAAACCGCTATGATTGCGAGTAATCGTAGCATCCGCTTGCCGGAAAGACTCAAACACGTAAGGCAAAAAATTCGCAGCAATCCCAATTCCCGTGTCGGAAACAGCCAGCTCAACCTCCGAATCAAATCGCTGCAAGCGGATGGACACTCGCCCGTCGCGCGGCGTAAACTTAATCGCATTCGTCAACAAATTCCAAATTACCTGCTGCAAGCGGCCGGGGTCTCCCGATACCAAAAATCTCGGATTTAACTGAGCTTCGCGATTGCCAGAAACCTCTCCGGGCTGGCAAAATTCTGCTGTATCGCAGCCCAAATCGACAATTGCCAACCGCACCTCGATCGACTTAGCATCGGCCGCCAAACCCACCGTATTCACCGCTCCTTCCACCATCGAAATCAAATTTACAGGACTTGGATTTAAAGTCAACTTGCCGCGAATAATTCTCGAAATATCCAGCAAATCCTCAATCAATTGACTTTGCAATTTAGCATTGCGCTCAATAGTGGACAGTGCCTGCGCACTAACAGCCGGACTCAAACTGCGGTGCCGCAGCAGTTGCGCCCAGCCCAAAATCGCGTTTAAGGGCGATCGCAGCTCGTGAGAAAGAGTTGCCAAAAACTCATCTTTCATACGATTGGCCTGCTGAGATTCTTCGTAAAGTCGGGCATTGTCGATCGCCCCCGACACCGCCTGAGCCAACTGCATTAAAATACTTTCATCATCTTCGCCAAACTCCCCCTCGTACTTGTCCGACAACTGAATCAATCCTAGATTTCTGCCGTCCCGAGCAGTCAGCGGTACAGCCAGCCAGCCCCGCATCGGCGGGTGCTTCCCCGCAGAAGAGCCGAACCCCCGCCAGGCCGGGTGAGACTCTAACTCGCTTTGAGTCATCCGCATCGCCTGTTGCTGCTGGCAAACTTCCCGGTAAATGCCCGTACCGTCTGGCTCTTGGCAGTAATCTTGCCACCGGGCGTATTTTTCTGACATCGAAAACTTGCTAATTCCCGCATCCCAGTTGGCGGCAGGGGTGAGGTTGACAGCTACCTGGTGGACTTCCAGAATCGAGCGGGCGCTATCTGCCGCTAACTGAAGTATTTCTTCCACCGACAGCGTGGAGTTGATCGCAACTGACGCGGAGGTTAACTGTTGCAGGCGGCGCAAATACGACCGCTCGCGCGCAATCGCCTGCGAGCGGTCGTATTCTAACTGTTTGCGATCCGTAATGTCGATCGCCACGCCGAACAGCCTTCGGGGTGTACCCGATGCGTCAAAAACCATCCGCCCTTTGTCGTGAAGCCAAATCACTGAGCCGTCGGGTCGCAGTTTGCGGTATTCCGACTCATAAACTCCCGTGCCCCTGAGTGCGACATCCAAATCTGCCAAAAAGCTTTCGCGGTCTTCTGGATGCACCGCATTCTTTTTTTGCTCAAAAGTACCAAAGGTGCTATCGGGGCCCAAACCCATCTGTGTTTCGGCATTGGACGAACGGCGGACTTCCCCCGATGCCACATCCCAGGTAAAAGCGATCGTGTTAGCTGCTTCTAGAGCAAAGCGCAAATTTTCCTCGCTTTCTTGTATTCTGGCTTCGGATAATTTGCGATCGGTAATATCCCAAACCACGCCCATCGATCGCACCGATTGACCCGTACCGTCATAAAAAAACTTGCCCCTACCCGCGATCCAGTGCAAGCTGCCGTCGGGCCAAATAACTCTAAATTCGTGCTGGTATTCTATTTTTTTTTCTAAACAAAAGGCGATCTCGCGAGCAATAGAATCGCGATCGTCCGGGTGAACGCAGGCCCAAAACGCCTCGTAAGTTCCCGCCAAACTGCCTTTTTCCAACCCGAATAACTGTTCGTGTCCCTCCGACCAAACCACCTCGCCGGTTAATATATTCCAATCCCAAGTTCCCATTTGCGAGGCTTCGATCGCCACTCTCAGCCGTTCCTCAGAAATTGCCAACTGCGCCGACGTTTTGGCGTAGTTATCGCGCAACTGTTGTTTTTCCAAGCTTTCGGCCACGGCTCCCGCCAGGCGGTTGAAGTGCCGCCCTTTGAACACGTAATCGCTCAAACCCGCTTTCATCGCTTCGACTGCCACTTGTTCGCTACCGCTGTCGGTACACATAATTACCGGACAATTCGGGTAGCGGCTTTGAACTTGTTTGAGAATAGTTAATCCGTCGCTCCAGCGCAGTTGGTAGTCGGTAATTACCAGGTCAAAACCCCCGGCTGCCAGGATTTCTTCGAGAGTTTGGGCATCAATAGCCGACTTGATTTCTAAATCGCCAAAAGCTTTCCTCAGTTCTCTATCGATCATCAGGCGATCGTTCGGGTTGTCGTCGATTAATAGGATAGATAGCATTGGGATTTTGCTCTTTGTATTTTCGCCAACCTTATTAAATCTAAAAATATGTTATCGAGCACTCCCGATAATTTCAATATTTAGTGATCGGGTTAAATAGAGTTGCAAATAGGTCGAGCGTGTTTGCGTGTATTTTATTCTATCTCACAGCTCGCACTTTTTTCAATAAGACTTTTAAATGCCTGTCCCACAAGCAAATTAATTAAGTTCTTGTAAAACAGAGCACACTCGCCCGATCGAGCCAGACCCGTGCAAGATATCAGTTGACCTGTGACCTGTGACAGTTACAGAGTATGGCAATCAAACCGTTTATGCTGTGGGTTCTCGTCTCCCTTCATTTTTGTCATTTATGCCCTCACGCCATGTGACGGTTGCTATAAATTTCACTATACTACTTTTTTGTTCTGCGTTCTGCTGTGATGAAGCGGGTCGATCGATAAGTAGAAGAGAAATGGAAGTCGGAAGATGGAAGAAGGAAGATGGAAGTCGGAAGAAGACTTGCACAGCAAGCTAGAGCGCGATCTGTATTTTACGTTTAATTAGGTGGATCTACTTACTTTCAGCTACAGTACAATATTGCTATTAAAATCCTCGAACCTCGAACCTCCAACCTCATCCGTTCAATCCGTTAAATTCCGTACATTACCCGTTGCCGAACTTCCGTTAAATCCGTTAAATCTGTTAAATCCGCTACAAAATCCGTTGCCGAACTTCCGACGAACATCGGACTTCTTCAGACGAACATCGGACTTCTTCCTTCTTCTTCAGCACTCGCAACTGCGTAATTTTACCCAGAATCTGGTACCGGTTCCCAGAGTCGATTCCAGCCCGATCGCGCCGCCCATCCGATCGCAGGCTTTCTTCGCTATCGCCAGCCCAATGCCCGTCCCCGGATACACTTCTTGACCGTGCAGGCGATCGAACAATCCAAAAATCCTCTCATGAAATTCTGGTGCAATACCAATACCGTTGTCTTCTACCCAAAGATAGATAAATTCTTCCTCAGCTTCTGTATAAACTCGCACCTGCGGCACTATCGGGGGCTGCACAAACTTAATAGCATTGGAGAGCAAATTAGCCAATACTTGCAGCAGCGTGGGAGGATGGGCCAACACCGCAGGTAGAGGTTCGACAACAGTTATCCGAGCTTGTGTTTGGGCAATTTCAGCATCGAGTTGCGCGATCGAGCGAGACACAATTAAATTAAGAGAGACAGGTTTTAGCGGCAAGTTTGTCCGGCCCAGGCGGCTGTACTCCAGCAAATTTTCGATTAAAGTATTCATCAGAGTTGCACTGCTGCTAATCCGGGACAAGTAATCCTGTGCGGTAGCATCCAAATCCCTGGCGCTATCTTTTAGTAACATTTCAGCAAAAAACAAAATTCCCCGCAGGGGAGCGCGCAAGTCGTGAGAAACTGAATAAGTAAACGATTCGAGCTGTGCGTTAACTTCTTCTAACTCAGCAGTACGCTCTCTCACCCGCTCTTCCAAAGTTTCATTAAATTCGCGCAAAGCAACTTGGGCCGCCTTGAGTTCGGTAACATCTTCAACCAATCCCTCGATCGTACTTTCAGCTTCTGCGCTGTTGAGATATTGACTCAAGCGAATCCATTTTACTCTACCGTCCGCCACCGGAAAGGTAATTTCTAGAGTTTGAGGCCCAGAATTACCTGAATCAGGCGGCTGCAAAAACAATTGCCGCCGATAAATGCCTTGGACATCTGCTAAATTGCTGGCATCAAACAAGCGCAAAAAAGCTTGATTGCTTTCCAAAAGCTGCCCCTGGGAAGTCGAGCGAAAAACTCCGACATTTAAGCGTTCTAGCAGAGAATTAAGTTGATTTTCCAGTCTGGCGGCTCGCTGCTGGGCTGCCACTCGATCGAACACAGCGCGAACCGCAATGCAAAGGCGGAGGTAGTGCTTCGGCGACTTGATAATGTAGTCGTCCAATCCAGCTTTCATCGCCTCTACAGCAATTTCTTCGTTCCCAGTATTGGTAAACATGACGATCGGGCATTCTGGATAACTAACTTTAATAGTTTTAAGCACATCTAAACCGTTCGTCCAGCGGAGTTGGTAGTCGGTAATTGCCAGATCGAATCCGCCTCGATGCAGTGCTTCCCCCAAGGACCCAGCGTCGGAAATTTCCGTTATTTGCAATGGCGAGAATTCCCGCTCTAATTCGCGTTTGACGAGCAGCCTATCCGTTGGATTGTCGTCAATTACCAGAATGTGTAGCATTTAACAATTGATAATTTTGCTGTCCGATCGGGTGGGTCAATCGCTCATCATAAAAATGTTGGAGGTCGCTCATTTAAGATGATACAGGAATCAAGTCCTCACTACCCATTGGTGTCAACTTAGCGTCAAAAGTACCGTTCTACCGTTTGACGATTAGGCCCGCCGATCCCACTCCTAGGGCGTGTTTTCAAACCCTAAGATCCCCCCCAACCCCCCTTTTTAAGGGGGGAGAAAGAGCATCTTGCGTCAACCCCTACTCCCCCTGATTTTAGGGGAGTAGGGGTTGACGAAAGAGAAGACTCCAATCCCCCCCGAATCGTTGCGGGGGCGCCGGGGGGATCGAGACTCGGGTATAAACGAGAGATACAATAGTTTTAGGATCGAGTTGACACTCATGCTCACTAAAAACTTAATTTTCTCGTTACTAGGAAGAGCCTGGTAACAAGGAAACGAGGCAATAAAACTGGGAAACCGCCACTAAAAACCAGAAAGTTCTATAAGTTCCGGCAGTTCGGTATGGTTGAGCCAATACTCGCCAAAACTCTGCATCATTTCCGATAAAGAAGCAAACCCGACCGGTTTAACCAAATAAGAATTCACCCCTAAATCGTAAGCTCGATCGACATCAAGTGTTTGCCTAGAAGAAGTAAGAACAACCACCGGCAAGCGTTTTAGTTGAGGCTGCTGCTTCAGCCAACCCAGAACCTCGTGACCCGATCGCCTGGGCAATTTCAAATCTAGTAAAATTATCGCAGGTAAAGGATAGCGATCGCGATCGCTGTATTCTCCGTCACCATTTAAATAAAAAACCGCTGCATCTCCATCTCGGACAATTTGCAGCGAAGTATTAGTAAAAGTCCGATCGCGAAAAGCCCGCTGCATCAACAAAATATCAACAGGATTATCTTCCACCAGCAAAATCGTCTGCGTTACCCTCATCCTTTCCTCAGCTCGATCCAAAAACGACTCCCTTGTCCTAATTGAGATTCCACCCCTACTTGACCGCCCATGCGATCGGCTCCTTTTTGTACAATAGCTAATCCTATACCAGTTCCGGGGTAAGACTCGATACCGTGCAGCCGTTCAAAGACGCGAAAAATGCGTTTTTGATGTTCTGGAGCAATACCGATGCCGTTGTCTTCTACCCAAAGACGGATGATGCGATCCTCTTCGAGGGCTTCGCTAACGGGCAATTGGCCACTGGCAATCAGTAACTGGGAATTCTCCCACTGTCCCACTGTCCCCCTTTCCCATTTTCCCGCTGTCTGCGTGTCTGTCTGTGGCTCTTGAGGAATCTCAATTTCCTGGGCCCATATCTGCACTTGGGGCGATGCGCCATCCACAAATTTTAGAGCATTGGTGAGCAGATTTGCGATTACTTGAACTAAAGTAACGCGGTGGGCAATTACCGCAAATAAGGGCGATCGAACACTGATTTGAGCGCTTCGGGATCTAGCGTCGGCTTGTATCATAGCAATTGCCTCGGCGACAGCAGATTCTAAGTCTAGAACTTGCAGCGATAAATCAGTGCGGCTCAGGCGGCTGTAAGCTAGCAAATCTTGGATCAATGCTTCTAATTGTTGCCCAGAATTAACAATTTGCTGGGCGTATTCTTGACCGAGTTCGTCGAGGAGATCGCGGTAATCTTCTAACAAAGCTTCAGCCAATCCCTGCATTCCCCGCAGGGGAGCGCGCAAATCGTGGGCGACGGTATAGGTGAAAGCTTCTAATTCTTCGTTAGCTGCTTGAAGTTGGTTGGTGCGGAGTTGCACCCGCCGTTCTAAGGTAGCGTTGAGCATCCGAATTTCCGCTTCTGCTTGTTTGCGCGCAGTTACGTCAATGGCGGTACTAATTACTAAACTTCTGCCGTCAGAAAGTTTGCCTAAAGGTGCGGAATAAAAGTCCCAAATTCGTTGTTCGCCGCTGGCTGTGGTAATTATATATTCGCCTTCAGAAACGCGCCCGTTTAATTGGTGCAGCCCTTCGATATCTTGTTGCACTAGCGATTTGCGGCTGTGGTAAGCTTTTTCTGTCCAATCTTCTATTGTGGGAATTTCTGAGTATTCATAACCTGAGAGTTCTGTCCAAGCCGAGTTAACTTGCAAAACTTCTCCGTTTTCAGCGTGCAGCATAATCGGCAGCGGAGCGTTGAGAATCGCGAGGCGGAAACGTTCTTCGGTTACTGCTAGGGAGTGGCGATCGTGTTCTAGCTCTTCTAAGAGTTGATTTTGCTTGATTTCGGCATTGTCGCGCAAAGTGCGATCGCGCTTCACCAAATAGAAAACCAACAGCAGCAACAGCAAATCTACTACAGCAGCAACGGTAAAAGTCACGATTGTCAAATGGGCGCTGGCTTGGGATTCTCGGGCGCGCTGCTGCAATAGCTGAGTTTCTTCGGCAGTCATGACGGCTACCTGCTGCCGAATGGCGCCCATGATTTGCTTTCCCCGATCGGTTTTTACCAGCCGCAGGGCTGCTGCTAAGTTTTTTTGGCGCCGCAGATCGATCGTTTCTTCAAGTTCGGCTAATTTAGAGTCGATCGCAATTTTCAAGTCGCGAATGCGCTGTTGCTGCCGGTTGTTGTCAGCGGTTAGCTGCTGCAATCCGCCTATTTGTGCGTTGACGCGGGCGATCGCGCTACGATACGGTTCCAAATACCGTTCTTCTCCCGTGAGCAAATAACCGCGCTGTCCGGTTTCAGCATCTTTTAGCGTCGAAAGTGTGGCTTCGAGTTCAGTTAAAACTCGGTGAGTGTGGCTCACCCAGGCTTCGTTTTCGACTAACTTCAGAGTATTGCGGTAGGAAGTTGCCGCGTTTAAAATTAGCAGCGCCAAGGCCGTGCCGATACCTGCGGTGATTTGGCGAGTCAGCGATTTGTTCATGAAATAGTGGGCGCGCGAGTCCTATTTTTTTTATTTTACTTGGATGCGGGCGATGAATTTTTTGCTCGGGCCGACTCGGCGGCGAAACTCTATAAATTTCAGGCTCAAATGTGCGATCGATCTTGTTTCTTGTTTAGTCTCGCTCCTCCTCGCATACCCCCTACTCGACCCCTACTCCCCTGGTTGTAGGAGATGGCAAACAGACAATCTCTCGCTGCGAGCAAAGCTTAATTTGCCATTTTCTGTGGCATCGAAAGCAGCGCTTTCACAGTTTCAAATCGCGGCGCAAAAAAAGGAGTTTTTACCTATTGATTTTGCGGGATTTTTGGGGTATATTTTAGATAATGGAAGTGGTGACTTAAGTTTGAAAATTGCCACTATTGCCATTATTAAATAATACCTTGTCAAGCGACCAGTGTCAAGCTTTTTACCCCAAAAAAAAGGCGAATTTTTCAGGATTTGTGAAAAAAATAATTGGGGACGCAGGGGAGAAATTGCTAGGGAAACTAACCGCAGATAAACGCTCCTTAACGCAGATAATTTTCAGCATCGAGAGGGAATGAAGAGCAATTCGAGTTGATAGTCTGTTGAGGAAGGAGACGATCGCACTGCACGGAGAAAATGAAGATTCCTAGTGCAGTGGCGAACAATAGAATTAGGCAATAACAGCGGCTTTCAGGGTTAAAATGCGATCGATCGCATCCTCAACCACTTTATCAGGAGTCGAAGCACCCGAAGTCACGCCCACGACAATATTACCATCAGGCAGCCAATTTTGGGTAACAACCAAATCTCCGCCCAAAGGCTTGTGTTCGATACGATTTCCCGGTAAAATGCGCTCCGCAGAATCAATGTGATAAGAAGGAAGAGCTTTGTCGATCGCAATTTCCTGCAAGTGGGTAGTATTAGAAGAATTAAAACCGCCAATCACCAGCATCAAATCCAACTTTTCCTCAACCAAACCCAACATAGCATCTTGCCGTTCCTGAGTCGCATCGCAGATAGTATTAAAACTCTGAAAATGTTCGTTAAGATTGGAAGGCCCAAACTTCCGCATCATCGTCTTTTCAAACAACTTGCCAATATTCTCAGTTTCAGTTTTGAGCATAGTAGTTTGGTTAGCAATCCCGACACTTACCAAATCGCGATCCGGGTCAAAACCAGCCGAATAAGCCTTGCTAAACTTAGCAAGAAACTCATTTCTGTCGCCCCCGTGCAAGATATAATTGCTGACATATTCAGCCTCCTGCAAATTCAGGACAATCAAATACTTATCAGCAAAAGAACTGGTAGCAACAGTTTCCTCATGCTTGTACTGACCGTGAATAATCGAAGTATAATCTTTTTTCTTGTGCTTCTCAACAGTATTCCAAACCTTAGAAACCCAAGGACAAGTAGTATCAACAATCTTGCAGCCCTTATCGTTAAGCAACTGCATTTCTTGCACGCTCGCCCCAAAAGCAGGTAAAATTACCACATCGCCGCTATCAACAACCGAAAAATCTTTCTGTCCCTTTTCAACAGCAATAAAACCAACTTCCATATCCCGCAAATGCTGGTTGACAGACGGATTGTGAATAATCTCATTAGTAATCCAAATCCGTTGGGAGGGGAAGTGCTGGCGAGTCTCGTAAGCAATAGCCACAGCGCGTTCCACCCCCCAGCAAAAGCCAAAAGCCTCAGCCAGCCGGATCGTGACTGCACCTCGCTGGAGCCTGTAATTGTTTTCGCGAATTTGCTGGATCAGACTGCTTTGATAAGCCGTCTGCATGACGCCAGCTACCTCAGCTTCGTGTCCGAAACCCTTGCGGTGGTAGTTTTCAGACTGTTGGAGCGATCGTTTAAAAGCTTTAGTATCCATGCGGTACCGAGTTGAAATCTAGGTTAATTACCTTTGATTTTAGAAGGCCTGGGTGCGATCGGGATTATACGATTTTAGATTTTAGATTTTAGATTTTAGATTTTAGATTTTAGATTGGAATGAACTACTGCATAAGGGTTAGTGGCTTGTATAAAGTTACATTCTCTTTTGAAACTGGTATTATAGCAGTTGACAGTTGACCTGTGACAGTTGACAGCTTACTATGTACCCTAATCAAACCGTTTATGCTAGCGGTTTCAGGGAGCTATTGATGAGGTTATTTATGTCCGCGCCAGATGTGGCGGTTGCTATATTTAATTCAGTAACGAACAGAGGCGCGACTTTCATGGGTTCGTTCAAAAAAAAACAAAAAAAAGCGTAGAGACGCACATAACTGCATCTCTACACGATCGAACTTATCGAGAAAATCAGCCTCAAATCTTCTTCGGCGCAAAAGGAGAACCAGATTCAAAGGAACTGAAACCGCCGGCAAAATCCTCACCGTAAGCTTCTTCCCCGTGCTGGCCGATATCCAAACCTTGGTCTTCAGCAGATGACGGCACTCGCAGTTCCATAAACTGCGCCAGAATTTTCAAAATCACAAAAGTGCCGACAGCCGCAAACACGTAAGTAGCTAGAACGCCTACAAACTGGGTCACGATTAGCCCCGGATTTCCGGCAAACAGCCCGTCATTTCCGGCAGCGTTCACGGCTTTAGTTGCAAATACGCCAGTCAGCAGCGCCCCTACAGTCCCGCCGAGGCCGTGAACTGGGAAGGTATCCAAAGAGTCGTCAAATCCCAGCTTAGCTCGCAAGCTAACGCCAAAGAAGCAACAAACGGAAGTGATCGATCCGATCAACAGCGCCCCTACTGGCAGCACGAATCCAGCCGCCGGTGTGATGCCTACCAATCCCGCTAGGAAGCCGCTAGCTATTCCGACTGCTGTCGGTTTGCCTCTGAGCACCCATTCGATGATTGTCCAAGTTAAGCCCCCGGCTGCGGTAGAAATCATTGTGGTGACAAAAGCAACGGTTGCTAATGAACCGGAACCCAAAGCGCTACCGCCGTTGAAGCCAAACCAGCCGAACCACAGCAGCCCAATTCCGAGCAGGACGTAGGGTACGTTGTGGGGGGTGTGGGGCTTGTTCAAGTGGTCTTTGCGGGGCCCGATTACCCAAGCTGCGACTACGGCTGATACGCCGGAACTGATGTGCACGACTGTGCCGCCTGCAAAGTCTAATGCTCCGATCGCGCCCAGCCAGCCTCTACCCCAAACCCAGTGGGCTAAAGGTGAGTAGATGAATGTTGACCACAGCAGCACGAACCAGAAGTAGGTTTTAAATGTTACCCGTTCGACGATCGCCCCGGAAATCAAGGCTGGGGTGATGATGGCGAACATCATCTGGTACACCATGAATACTTGGTGGGGTATTGTCGGTGCGTAGCCGATCGGATCTGGTTTGTCGGCTGCGACGTTGTTCAAGAACATCCAGTCGAAGCCGCCGATGAAGGTTTCAAATCCTTTCCCAAAGCCTTCGGAAACTGGAGTGGAAACGTCAAAGGCTAGGCTGTAACCCCACAGCGTCCAGGTGACGCCGATCAGTCCCATCATGACTAAGCTCATCATCATGGTGTTGAGGACGTTGCGCGATCGCACCAGCCCTCCGTAGAAAAACGCTAGCCCGGGTGTCATTAGCAATACCAGTGCTGAGGATACCAACATCCAGGCTGTATCGCCGGTGTCGATCGGATTCGCTACCACCGCCGCCGCCGCAGGAGCAGCAGCAGGAGCATCTTGAGCTAAGGCATTGTTCATCAGCGGCCAGCTTAACAGCCACAGTGCGAGGATGCCGATCGTTAAACTTTTTTTGAGCACGTTATTTTTACCTTCTAATACTCAGCAATTTGCAGGGAAGACCGAGCCGATTTTAGATGCGAGGATTTTAGATGCAATAGTTATTTGGTTTTTCGTCCCTGTTTTAGCGGAACACATCTTTAATAGATAATTTCCAAATCCTCAACTCCCCGACTTCCTCTAGCCGGACTCATCTTAATTCGTCAAGTATCTATCCCATACTGTGTGCCTTTTGGATTGCACCATTTGTAATAACAGTTATTCTGTATTACCTTATACTAATTTCCCCTCTATAATATTTTCTTAATCTATCCCAGGATACTTGACATAACCCGTGGAAGCAGAGTAAGCCGCGAGGGGGAGAGGGGGAGAGTGGGAGAGTGGGAGAGTGGGAGAGTGGGACAGTTTCGGAGAATATGACTTCATCCTCGATCTTTCTAACTAATGACTGATGACTGATGACTGATGACTGATGACTGATGACTAATTTCTCAACTGCATTTGACCGAACATTTGCAGGGCCGATCGCCAAACCAGATAACCTCGATCGTTAAGGTGCAAGCCGTCTGTGCTGAGTTCGGTTGGCAAATTGCCGTCAGCATCCGCAAACAGCGGCTGCAAATCGAGATAGGAAACATTTTCTGAACTAGCAATTTCTTTCAGCCGCCGATTTATTGCCCGAATCCGACTGTTGGGAATCGCCAACAGCCGATCGCGATTTTCCCAGGTAGACTGTTCTCCGCTGTGCGGCAAAATCGACTGCACCACCACTTGTGCTTTCGGGTGAGCCCACCGCAAATCGCGGATTATCTGTCGCTGGTTGTTCAAAATCCCTTCGTCGCTGGCTCCCCGCAACAAATCGTTAATCCCGATCATCACAAACACCGTATCCGGCGCAGTTCGATCGAACAACTGCAACCGCTTCAGCAAACCTACGGATGTCTCCCCCGAAATCCCTTGATTGAGCCAAATGCGATCGGCTGGTAACAGCTTCATCGGAAACCACATACTCAGAGAATCCCCAGCCAAAACACTCAGTTTTGGGGGGCGATTCGCCGCCGCCGCCTCAGCTTCCCGGCCCAACTGCGTGACCCATTGCTGGTAAGACCATTTGTGTCGCTGTCCCGGAACCGGCACGTCTAGCACTGCCTTTGCAGAGTTTGTCACCGGCCCTGAGCGAATTTCTTCCTCAGGGCTATCTACCGTCACCGCAGCACTCTGGGTGGAGCTTTCTGTCAAGTTGTGTCCCCGCAGCAGTTGAACGACTGCGAGTATCAGTAACCCGTTCGTCAGCAGAGATAGCAAAGCCCAAACCGGAACAGTTTTCGATCGGCTAACTTCCATCCCCAAGAGGGATTTATGAGTTCTACTTCTGCTAACTCCTCCAAACTTCTCCATAAACTCAAGCGATTTGCAGGCACCACACCGAATAATTGGCACTCATTGCTGCATCAAATTTTACCGCTCAATTTTCGCCTCAATGCTTGTAAGAATCAAGCACTGTCATGTGTTGGGCGCGGTGGCGATGCAGAACTTTGCTTTTTCGCACTACTCTACCATAAAAAATCTGCCTGCCAAACTTTCACAGCACACAAATCCGACTATTTTAGATTTTAGATTTTAGATTTTAGATTTTAAATTGGGGAATGACTTACTGCATAAGGATTGAGAGCTGTTCTACAGCAGCATTTTTTTGGAAAGAGGCCTGGACGCACCAACCCGGTTTGTTAACGTAATTGCGCGATTTTAGCAACACGCTGAGAACGATAAACCGGGTGTAAAAGAATCAAGAGTGCGTCCGGGACTGCATCTGTGGGCGGGGGATTTCAGATTGCGGTTTTTGTTAATCAAGCCCTAGATTAGCGTACAAATCGCCGATCGAGGGCCTGAAAGCTGAATTGCTCGATCGATCGCTCTAAAGTTTGGTAGTCCTCCCCCCAGAACCTCCAGCATAACCGCCGTAGCTGCCCTCAGTTCGGTTGCCAGAGCTAGTTTCCTTCACAAACCCGGTGTAAGCTTCCATCCCGTGTTCGCCGATATCCAAACCTTCAGCCTCCTCTACAGCAGAAACGCGGATACCCAGCAAAGCTTTGAGTGCGGCCCAAAAAATCGTACTCAGCAGGACGGTCATCCCGCCTACAGAGATAATACCGATCAACTGTGGTAATAATTGATCGAAGCCTCCCCCTACTAGCAATCCCGCTTTCGGCCCAAGGGTATAAAGTCCAGTTGTAGGCCCGTCAGCAAACAAACCCACTGCTAGAGTTCCCCAGATGCCGCAGACTAAGTGAACTGAAGTTGCCCCTACAGGATCGTCAATTTTCAAGTTGTCGAAGAAAGTTACGGAGAAAACTACCAGGATGCCCGCGATCGTGCCGATAATGGCAGAGTTGGACACATTGACCCAAGCGCAGCTCGCTGTTACCCCGACTAAGCCGGCGAGGATGCCGTTGATAATCATCGAAAGGTCGGGTTTTCCTAGGTAAAGCCAAGCTGTAATTGTGGCAGCAACTCCCCCGAAGGCGCCGGCGGTGTTGGTGGTGATGGCAATGTGGGCGATCGCATTTGGATCGAGTGCCATTGTCGAACCGGGATTGAACCCGAACCAACCCAACCACAGAATCAAGCAGCCCAGGGTGGCAATGCTCATATTGTGTCCCGGCATCGCCACAGTCTCGCCGTCGCGGTACTTGCCGATCCGCGGCCCCAAAAATGCCGCTCCCATCAAAGCAGCCCAACCGCCTACCGAGTGAACCACTGTCGAACCGGCAAAATCCCAGAAGCCTGCTTTTGCCAGCCAGCCGCCGCCCCAAATCCAGTGTCCGGTAATTGGGTAAGCAATGCCTACTAGCAGCAAGCTGAAAATTAAGAAGTCAATAAATTTAACTCGCTCTGCAACTGCTCCAGAAACGATCGTCGCAGCAGTTCCCGCAAAAACTAATTGGAAAAAGAATTTAGCGTTGAGGGGGACTCCCGTCCAGTTTAGCGAGTCGAAAATGCCTTGATAAGCTTCTCCTGTGGCGGGGCTGTTGTCAGCTACATTCCACAGGAAATATCCGCCGCTGCTGCCGATAAAACCGTTGCCGTCGCTGAACATTAAGGCAAAGCCGATCGACCAAAATGCGATCGTAGAAAGCGCAAAAACAATCAGGTTTTTGGCCAGCACGTTAACTGCATTTTTCTGGCGGCAGAAACCTGTTTCCAACATACCGAAACCGGCGTTCATAAAGAACACTAGCATCCCAGTTACCATGACCCACATGGTATCCATCCCCACCTTGAGGCTGGCTAATTGTTCCTCGGCGGTAGGCGCGGGAGCGGTTTGGGCTACCGCCGCATATCCCCACATCAAGACGATGATGGCTGCTATTGGTATGCAGGCTTGCCAGCTCGGGCTGAGGCGGGCGAGAGCCCTTTGTAATTTCTTGAGCCTGTTTGCTTTCGTCAAAAAGTTAGTTGCTGGCAAATTTAAGGACTCCCGCCTGACTTGTTTCGAGTTTTTCTTTCCGACAGTCATTTTAATCACTTTCACCCTCTTTACAACTAATCAGCTCAGCAATATTCTGAAAATCCCCTAATTGTACTACAGAAGTTTATAGATTATTGTTCTGATTGAGATAGTTTTGATAGCCTAGCTCTTCTAGCTGAGTTTGTTTTTTCATGACAGATTCGGACAAAGTTTTGCGGTAATCCAGGACTCGCTCTAGTAATTCTGGTTGGGAAACTGCTAATATTTGAATTGCCAGCAAGCCAGCATTTTTAGCATTGCCGATCGCCACTGTTGCTACGGGTATCCCGGCTGGCATTTGCACGATCGAGTACAGCGAATCTACCCCTTGCAGGTGGCGGCTCAGTACCGGCACGCCAATTACCGGCAAGGGCGTTAAAGATGCTACCATGCCCGGAAGGTGCGCCGCTCCCCCAGCACCTGCGATAATGACTTTCAAACCCCGTTGGTGCGCGGTTTGGGCGTATTCTACCATGCGCGAGGGGGTGCGGTGGGCGGAGACGATCGCTACGGAGCACGGTACGTTGAATTCTTCGCAAACGGCGATCGCATCTTTCATGGTTGGCAAATCCGAATCGCTACCCATGATAATTCCAACTGTCGGTTCATTCATGCAATTTTCAGATGTGAGATTTCAGATTAATGGTAATTTTAAATTATGGCGTTAACTCAAATTTAGATATTTGGTAGCAAAACAGACGCTCGAAAGCAATTGGGTTACAAGCCATCCTGCCCCAAGCAAAAAGCTCCGCATCCTCATAACCAGCCCCAGATCGATCGAGGCGAGCAAATCTAAAATCTAAAATCTAAAATCTAAAATCGGATGACTGAAGCCACAACCCGAACTGCCGCCCCTACAGATATTCTCAATGCTCGCCTCCCGGGCTGCAAAGATTTGCAGATGCTTGCTGTTGATGAAGCGGGCATCATTCAAGAAGTCTGCCCGATGGACGCCGTATTTAAGCGGATTGCTCCTCCCAATTTGCAAGTCCTGGATGTAGCAGGCAACTTGGTTTCTCTGGGCGCTGTTGACTTGCAGATTAACGGGGCCCTCGGTTTTGCTTTCCCCGATTTAGAAAGCAAGCATATTGAAGTTTTACCGAAAATTTGTCAGTTTTTATGGTATCAGGGAGTAGATGCTTTTTTGCCGACTTTGGTGACAACTTCCCTGGATAAGTTTAGGCGATCGCTCTCGACGATAGCTGATTGCATCCGCACTGCAAAAACCGCCGCTACCGCCACCAATAAACCCAAAACAGCCGAAATTATCGGGGTTCACCTCGAAGGCCCTTTTCTCAACCCCCAGAAGCGAGGAGCTCACCCAGTTGAGTTTTTACTACCCCTAACTATAGAAAATGTCAAGCAAGTTTTAGGAGATTGTGCCGATATTGTCAAAATAATTACTTTAGCGCCGGAGTTAGACAGCACTGGCGAAGTAATCCCCTATTTGCAAAGTTTGGGAATTGCCGTCAGTCTCGGACACTCCCAAGCGACTGCAGAGCAAGCGGAGCAAGCATTCGCGCAAGGAGCTTCCATGGTAACTCACGCTTTTAATGCGATGCCGAGTTTGCACCACCGAGAACCGGGTTTGTTGGGAGCGGCGATCGTTTATCCGGGAGTAAAATGCGGTTTAATTGCTGACGGCAAGCACGTTTCTCCAACAATGATCGATTTTTTGCTGCGGGCTGGCAGGTACGAAACAGGAGTTTTTTTAGTGAGCGATGCTTTGGCTCCTTTGGGTTTGCCTGACGGTGTTTATCCTTGGGATTCCCGACAAATTGAAGTCAGAAAAGGTACGGCTTGGGTAAGATTGGATTACCACTCGCCCCTGGAATCTGCTACTTTAGCAGGTACAACTCTGCCGCTGTTGGCGGGAGTGCAAAATTTGGTGAAGTGGGGGATTTGCGGGGCCGAAAGTGCGATCGCCCTGGCAACTGAATCTCCCAGAAAGGCGATAGGACTTTCGGGAATTATCGGCGAACCGGCCACTCAATTGTTGCGCTGGAATTTAAATGAGGCGACAAAAGAATTGACTTGGCACCGACTATTTGAGATTTGAGATTTGAGATTTGAGATTTTCATCTACAATTTAAAATCTCCAATCTAAAATCGGTTGTTCCAATTTGCGCGTTGTCCGCTCCAGATTGCTGTATAATAGCGATCGCGCCAGAAAATTAGGACGTTCTCCATTGCTGAAACATAAACGGTCAATTCCTTCTATCCGTTAAATCCGTTAAAAAAGCCGTTGCCGAACTTCCTTCTATCCATGACATCCGTTAAATCCGTTAAAAAATCCGTTGCCGAACTTTCTTCTGCTATAATATCAAACCGTTGGCAATAACTCAGCAGCAGGCAGATCGATGAATTTGGTAGACGACAAGACTATAGTTAGACAGTATTTTAACTCGACGGGATTCGATCGCTGGCAGCGAATTTACGGCGACGGCAAAGTCAACAAAGTGCAGCTAGACATCCGCACCGGGCACCAGAAAACGGTGGATACAGTCATCGAATGGCTGCAAGCAGACGGCAATTTGCGCGGGCTTGGTGTGTGCGATGCCGGCTGCGGTGTGGGATCTCTGAGCATTCCCCTAGCTGAGGCTGGGGCAATTGTTTCCGCGAGCGATATTTCTGAAAAGATGGTAGCAGAAGCCTACGATCGATCGACAGCCGTTCCCGGCAAGCTCTACAACATCTCCTTCGCCGCCCAAGATTTGGAAGCTTTAACGGGCAAATTTCACACGGTTATTTGC
Source organism: Microcoleus sp. ARI1-B5 (assembly GCF_036705795.1). Classification (NCBI taxonomy): domain Bacteria; kingdom Bacillati; phylum Cyanobacteriota; class Cyanophyceae; order Oscillatoriales; family Microcoleaceae; genus Microcoleus; species Microcoleus sp. ARI1-B5. Next base: position 35,991 of record NZ_JAUBVK010000042.1, on the reverse strand, counting down.
CTGGACGTGCTGATCCACTATCCTCAGAGTAAGGCTGCGTCCATGATTGCTCACCTAAGTTCGATCGCCCAATCGCGGCTAATTCTCAGTTTTGCCCCCAAAACTTTAACACTTACCGCCCTCAAAAAATTTGGCGAACTTTTCCCCGGCCCGAGCAAAACTACCCGCGCTTACCAGCACCGCGAAGCCGATATTATCAAAATCCTAGAAAGCAACGGTTTTGTGATTAACAGAACAGCCATGAATAGCACTAGCTTTTACTATTCTCGCTTGCTGGAAGCTGTGCGCAAATAGGTTAAAAATATCGGCTAAAAAGTGACTTTCTCATAAACGCAGGGGGCGCGCCGCGTACCTTTCCTTCCCTTCCCGGAGTTAAGCAAATTAACATCCACAGTTCGCGAGCGCAACTGTCAAATTAAATAAAGGTACGTTGTTGCGATGAAAGCGCTCTTTCGTATATAAAAGAGCGCTTTCATCGCAACAACGTACCTACAGGACTGATCCCTATTATGGGATTGCTTCGCTAATTTTTCATTGATAGGGAAACCGCAGATAAACGCAGATAACGCAGATGATTTTAATATAGTTTGTGAATGAATGCAACTCAAGTCTATTTATGTTCACCAATTACCAATTAAATAAATATGATGTCAACGCCGATCCTAACACGCATTTTTATGGCAGCCGCAGCCGTATTCGGAGGTTTGTCGGTTGCAGGCGGCGCTTTTGCTTCCCACGCTTTGAAAAATCAATTGAGCGATCGAGCTTTAGCAATTTTTGAGACCGGCGCCCGCTATCAAATGTACCACGCTCTGGCTCTATTGCTCGTCGCTTTACTATTAAACCGCGCCCCAGAGTCTCAAACCTTTTTTGCAGCGGCTGGATGGGCTTTTATTGTCGGCACGATCGTCTTTTCAGGCAGTTTGTATGCCCTGAGTCTGACAGACATCAAATGGCTGGGTGCAATCACGCCGCTGGGCGGAGTTGCTTTTCTTGTCGGTTGGGGCTGTTTGGCAGTTGCAGCTTTTACTTTTAAATAGGCAATTGGTAAATTCTGACGCCAATTACCAATTCCCAATTACCAATTCCCAATTACCAATTACCTAATTGTCAAACACATCGCTGGAAAACATCTCTGTCACAGTGCGCAAGTAAGGTAAAAATATCATAACATCCGCAGCAGGGAGGCGATCGGATATTTCCCAAAACAAAATCAGCAGCATATCCTGCACTAATTCCCAACTTACATGAAGTTTCGGGTACAGCATCACGCAAATTGGAAACAATTCTTGCTGTAGCGGGCGAATGCTTTTTTCCAAAACGCACCAGCACAAATAGCTTTGAAAAATCTCGACATCCCGAATGCCAGAAATTTTTACCTGCGGATGGCTCAAATAACCGCTGCTGCTGCGATATCCTTGATGCTGGGAACTAGCGCGATCGTACACTGCACTAGCAATCTGAGTCGTGTGCGGCAACAAATGCTGAACGGCTAAGAGAGCTTTTGAATTCGGGGCATGATCCGCCGCAGCCTCGTTCATCTCTCCGTGGGGAATGTGGAGGTAGTCGTCTACAACTTTTAAGTAGGGTGCAAATTCCGATCGCTCTGACTCCGAAAGACATCCTAACAAGATTTTGCTAGTGTATTGAAACTCCAACGTCACAAATCCCAGCACTAACGGATCTGTCTCTGAGTATTTCCGCCTCACTCGGACAATATCTTTTCCCACCAGCACTGACAAGCGGAAAACAGGCTCTCTATCGGCGTAAGCGTCTATTGCTTTCCGATATAAGGTGCGAGTGTCGGCGGCAATTTCTTCAGGATTAATTAAGCTGGGATCGATCGCGTGCCGCTCTATTTCTTCCCCTAAAACCGCTTCTACTTTACTCCAAGCTATCTCGCTGGCTACTTTCAGGGTATCTGTCAATTTGTCAACTATTTTGGCTCGATTTCCCTCAAAAAAATTGTTTGACTCTGGGGTTTGGGGAATTTGCCGCGGCCCTTGGTTTTCTCGTGCCGCCACTGTACTGTAATATTTTTTTGCCCAGCTAACTGCTAAGGAAGAAACGCTAACGCCTTTACCCTCTGGGAGTTTGTGAGTTTCCGATCCTGTAATGCCCTGTGACGCAAGACTGTCGCCCTGTAGAATTTCGTCGCCCGTAAGTAAAGACTTTGAAGATACTTGTGAAATACCTGTCATGAGAAACCTCGTTTTTTTTTGAAGTCGCACTCGATCGATTCCCCTAATTTTTAACGTTATTAACTACAATTTTCTGCATTTCTAGGCTGACAGTCATCAGCCATTTTGCTTAAAGCTCTGGGCCATTTGGCTGCACTGCCTGCATCTTATATAAGTTGCACGTTAATAACGCTATTTATTGTGCGCTCGATCACCGTCACCATGTGATCGCCAGCGGATATTTTTTTCTTGACCTGTAAATACGGGGAAAAATAAATTTAATTTGTCTTAAAAGCTCAGAATTAAAGTCAAGTATGCCTCGAAACAACTACTCCTTGAGATATTTTATCTTTGTTTTGGATCGCTTTTGTCGTTAGCGAAGCCCTCGAAGAGGATCGCCCTACCTTCTCAAAGAATCTAGGCTACATCACGATCGAGCGGTGACTTTGATTAATTTATTTCCCTAGGTGAAGCAAGAAATTTATTTTCAGCCCTGCGGTTGTTAGGAAACCTTAACAAATTCAACCATCGGCTTTTATAAATAAATAATTAAATGTGAGATGAGAATCAGATTTATGTGATTTTCGTTAATGCCATTGCCAGCGCGGTTTGGCAGCGCTCAGTTTTTTTGAGATTCCCGATCGCCCCTGAGGGCTGCCAAACCGGAATTTAGATCGACTCGTCCGATCGCTTAGGTATTTTACCAAATCTGGCTGCTGCGAGTCCTCTGCCGGAGGTGGTAGCCCGTCCCTACAACCATAGGATTAGGTTTAAGGGCCCCACGGGCGATCGATCCTCATAAACAGCACGGTCAGTGCATCTTTAAGGCTATCCCTCGGGTACGATTAGTAGGACGAGAGGAAGTGGATAAAATGAGCGCCAGCAGCAATTCAACAGAAATCAAGTTCGGAACCGATGGGTGGCGGGGACTGATTGCCCATGACTTTACTTTTGCCAACGTGCGAAAAGTCACCCGGGCGATCGCCAGCTACCTCGAAACCGCTTACACCAAAGACCGTCCAGTGCTAGTATCCTACGATACCCGCTTTCTGGCAGACGAATTCGCCCGCACATCGGCGTCCGTCTTGGCAGATTTGGGATGGACGGTGATGGTAGTCGATCGAGATTGCCCGACACCAGTCATCGCCTACAGCGCCAAGCATCTCAACTCCGCAGGCGCCCTGATGTTCACGGCATCGCACAATCCCGCACCTTACTGCGGCATCAAATACATCCCCGACTACGCAGGGCCGGCTACCCCGGAAATTACGGATACCATTGTGGCAAATATTGCTGGTGCTTCTGATGCCCCAGCCAAAGGCAGCCACAACGATAAAATCTCCACTTTTGACCCGAAACCCGAATATCTGAAGTTTCTGTATACTTTGATCGATGTGGAGCGGATTCGCTCTGCTAAGTTGAAGGTGAAGTACGACGCTCTTTATTCGACTTCTCGCGGCTATCTCGACGGCGTTTTGGAACACTGCGGCTGCGATGTGGAAAGTTTTCACACCTACCGCGACGTGCTGTTTGGGGGCGGAATGCCTGAGCCCAAGGGCGAACAGTTAGTCGAGTTGGTGGAAGCTGTTAAGAAGGATGCGGCTGATTTGGGTTTGGCTACCGATGGCGACAGCGATCGCTTTGGTATTGTTGACGAGTTGGGTAATGTCTTGACTCCAAACACTGTACTGTTGCTGTTGGCGCGTCACTTGGTGAAGAATAAAGGCTTGACTGGGGCGATCGTCCGTACCGTCGCAACTACCCACTTGCTGGACAATATGGCCGCCAAATACGGTTTAACCATCTACGAAACCGCAGTCGGCTTTAAATACATCGGCGAAAAGATGCGGGAAACAGCGGTGCTCATCGGTGGCGAAGAGTCGGGCGGTTTGAGCGTTTTGGGTCACATCCCCGAAAAAGACGGGATTTTGGCTGATATGCTAGTTGCTGAGGCGATCGCCTACGAAGGCAAACCGCTTTCTCAATTAGTAGAAGAAGCCATCAAAGAAGCCGACGGCCCCCTGTACAACAAACGCTTGGACTTGCACCTAGATGACGCGCACAAAGCAGCCGTTTTGGACTCTTTCACCAAGAATCCCCCGACAGAAATAGCGGGTATTGGTGTTAAGGAACTCGGCCGCAAAGACGGGATTAAACTTTATCTTGAAGACGGCGGTTGGGTATTACTGCGGCCTTCGGGAACTGAACCTCTGATGCGCGTTTACATGGAAACCAATTCTGTGGAAAAGGAAACCAAAGTTGCCGAGTACATGGAAAAGGTAATTTCCCAGTTAGAACCTGCTTAAATTTCCACTGATTTAGTCCTGGGCGAACGGGTTGCCAGAAACCGGGTTTTTTCACGAAAATACTTGCTGAAAATCATCAATATCGCTGAAAAACCCGGTTTCTTGGTTCCGATTAGGTCGCGCACTGGACACCTTATCTATTTTTAATAAATCTTGCAAAGCTTCTGAACGTGAATCATCGCTACTTGTCAGCCATGATTGACAAACAAATCAAAATTAATTGACAAACAACTCAAAATTATCAGTATTATTCGATCGCACTTTAAAATTTCTCCATCAAATCTTTTTCGGCGGCATAAACATCTCGTAGCTGTTGCAGCGCTGAAGTAGAAATGACCGATTTAACTGTACCTACCAATTTACCGGAAAATTGGGTTTAAAGCCCCGTCCTTTTAGGACGGCTTTTTTCTTTAAGCTTCTAATGAGTCCCTTGGATTTGGTCAGTTTTTAGTTCTACCAACGAATTTGCAACATTCCTTAAAAAAATGAAATTTGTATTCCTTTCTCACACTAATTAATTATTTCTTAATTGTACAATACAGTTATTGATGGTAAAATAGTAGAATGAAAACCTTGAAGTTTAAGCTATATCAACACAAGCGAAATCGATTTCTCAAGCGGTCAATCAATGCCGCTGGGGTAATTTACAACCATTGTATTGCGCTCCACAAACGCTACTACCGTATGTGGGGCAAGCATTTGAACTGTGCTAAACTTCAAGCTCATATTGCCAAACTACGTAAACGTCAAGAGTTCTGGCAATTGGTTGGTTCTCAAGCTGTGCAAGACATCTGTCAACGTATTGAGCGAGCTTACCAATTGTTTTTCAAGCATCATAATAAAGGAGTTAGACCGCCGAACTTCAAGAAGGTTCGCAAGTACAAATCATTCACTCTCAAGCAAGCTGGGTATAAATTTCTGGGTGGCAATCGAATCAAGATTGGGCAGATAGTTTATCAGTATTGGAATTCCAGAGAGATTGAAGGGAAAGTCAAAACACTAACCATTAAACGCACCCCATTGGGTGAATTGTTTATGGTCGTAGTTGTTGATGATATTGTTGGCTCAAAGGCAAAATTCGAGATGAGTAAAATCGCTGGATTTGACTTCGGCCTCAAAGTATTTCTCACAGTTTCAGATGGCACTCAGATTGAATCACCTCAATTTCTCAGGCAATCTCTCACTGTTATTAAAAAAGCCAATCGTCAACATTCTAAAAAAGTGAAAGGCTCGGCTAACCGTGAAAGAGCTAGAAAAAATTTAGTTCGCAAGTATGAAGACGTTGTAAATCGTCGCTCTGATTGGTTTTGGAAGCTGGCTCATGATTTAACCGATAGGTTTGATATTCTGTGTTTTGAGACATTAAATCTCCAAGGAATGCAACGTCTTTGGGGACGTAAAATTTCTGACTTGGCGTTTGGGGAATTTCTACAAATTATTGAATGGGTTGCCAATAAAAAAGATAAGCAAATCGTTTTTATAGACCAGTGGTATCCATCTAGTAAGACTTGTTCAAACTGTGGACACGTCCTGAAAGAATTGGATTTGTCGGTGAGAGAATGGCGCTGTCCATCCTGTCAATCGATCAATGGACGGGATGAAAATGCTGCCAAGAATATTTGTGCGGTTGGGGCATCAACCGCCCGAGTTAGGTGATGTTAGACAGGCCATGCCTGCAATCGCTGTTTGACCTTAGAATCCCCGCGCGTTTACGCCGGGGAGTATGTCAAAGTACCATTAGGAACTACGCCCAATGTCAAGGCATGACAACCGTTAACTTTGCCTACCTGCACAGGTTGGCTCGGACTTTTGACGTGATGATTGAGGATTTGGTGGAGATTTTGGAAGAATAGCTGAAAGTCCGTGAGTCTTGTAGACTGAGAACGCGCTTTCGGTTTGTATGTCCTATTATATGACGCAATTGCATCAACTGTCAAGCATGGGTTTAGTCAGGCTGAAAATTCGGGAACTGGCGGCTGAGAAAGGCTGGACACTGAAGGAAGTGTCCGATCGTTCTGGGGTAATTTACAGTACAGTCAGAAGCTATGCTCGCCGTCCTGAAATGGCAATGGTTGATTTTACCGCCATCCACAAATTGGCTAGGACTTTTGATGTGATGATTGAGGATTTGGTGGAGATTTTGGAGGAATAGGTCGATCGGCCTTTCCACGTTTCCACTATAAACCCTTGTGTTTCGTCTAGTCAAGACGCGCTTAAGCATTTAGCATCGCAGCTAAAAGCTCAGGTGAAAAGTGCTAAGATTTAATCCAAGTTATTAATCTCCCGTTACCTTTGTGACAATCAAGCAATTTGGTTCGGGGCCTCGGATTCATCTGTGGGATCAATCTAAAATCTAAAATCTAAAATCTAAAATTGGATGACTAGAGCCAGTACCGCCATCGGGGTGAGCCCCATCATCAAGGAACTTGTGCAGAAAAAGGCGCTAGCAACCCGACTAACGCTGAAGGAAATCATCTATGTCGGGATGCTGGCGATTGACGAGTTGGACAAAAAGCGCTTGCAAGAGTTGGCTGACAAGGTGCATCAGATGCAGGTGAATGGTGAAATTTGAGGGGAAAAGCGCGATTCACGCTCGGGATAGCTTTACTTCACCCACTTCGAGTGAAGTAAAGCAAGGGCGCTCCTATGTAATTCGTCTACTGAAACAAATTCTCATTTTTCTACCAATAAATTGGGGTCTTCTTCTCCTCAACAGGAGCGTTCTCCCATCTAGTATTTGTACCCGTTTCGGTGCTCTTAGCCCCACACAGTCTGCTCAAATCAACTATCGTGGTATCGGAGCGCTGATAAAAACAAAAAGGTCGATCGTTGGATTGAGCATGGGGTGGAGCAAAAATAGCAGGCATGGAAAAGCGCTCAGAAGACTGCCTCGGCATTGGGGATACTGGAACTTTCATCTCGGTGGTTGCCTGTGACGGTTTTGCACCGGCTGCGTCGGCCGTTGCCATTCCTGACAGCAGCAGAAATGCAACCGAGAGCAGGAGGAGATTCGAGCGTTTCATATTACTTTTCGACAATCTTGCTTCTGAGACTCTCAACAAATGCCAGGACTTCGGCTTTCTCTGATTGATTGACCCTATTTTTATCGAGAGCTTGGGACACACCATTAGCAAAAGCGTTAAATTCACTGTTCGTTAGACCTCCACCTATTCCACTATGGGAAAGCTTCATAGTCCGCCCTGTATAAACACAAGGTCCCCCTGCCGCTTGGCAGAATTGATCCACTAACAACTGACGCAGCCTCTGTTTTGAGTTTGTGCTCAAGCCAATAAAGTATTTACCAATTAGTTGGTCATTGAATATGAAATTTGCTGCATCATCAATGACTGTTGCGATCGCGTTGTAGCCTCCTAACCTAGTGTAGAGAGATCTTCCTGAAGAACCTTGTGCTATCAGATCTGTAGTTACTTTTTCTGCTGATTCTTGTGCTGACATCACAGGCGTAGAACGAGCGAAACTAGGGCTTAATCTGAAAGTAGTCACAACTATGACTGTGATACAAATTAATGTCAATAACGTTGCCAAAGATTTACTGAGTTTCATTGAAAAATCTCCAATTGTGATGGTAAATTGAATCGTCAGCACTCGGTCATTTACAGAGACATAGGGTTAAAAAGCCAGCAGCCGATGTCTAAGCCAAACTCAACTTAGTCTCTAGCTCGGTGCGACGATGGAGAGCGATCGCTCTCCACATCAATTGATAACTTTACCATCAAATCATCTTACGGTAGAGTTTGTAATATTTCTTAGATAAGTCAGCATTTTTTGAGAGATTGACTTCACATTGTGTTGCATCTTGTCAAAACGCGGTTAAACAAGTTGCATCCCATCTAAAAGCTCAGGTGAAAAGTGCTAAGATTTAATCCAAGTTATTAATCTCCCGTTACCTTTGTGACAATCAAGCAATTTGGTTCGGGGCCTCGGATTCATCTGTGGGATCAATCTAAAATCTAAAATCTAAAATCTAAAATTGGATGACTAGAGCCAGTACCGCCATCGGGGTGAGCCCCATCATCAAGGAACTTGTGCAGAAAAAGGCGCTAGCAACCCGACTAACGCTGAAGGAAATCATCTATGTCGGGATGCTGGCGATTGACGAGTTGGACAAAAAGCGCTTGCAAGAGTTGGCTGACAAGGTGCATCAGATGCAGGTGAATGGGGAGATTTGAGGGGTTGAGGGCGATTCACGCTGGGGATAGCTTCGCTTCACGGGATTTTTGTGAGGTGAGGGAGAATGGCGATTGAGTCTGCTCTGACAGGATTGTTGTGCCACTGTCAAGGATTGTAGTCCATGAAGCTCTGGTATCTCAAGCCAATCCAATCACCCTGTGCGGTACAGCCAAACTGGTATCCGCATCCAACATCCCAAAAGCAAAACATATATTGTTTTTGGTGTTGCAGGTATTCATGCACTAACTGATTAGCAGGTTCCTCCTCAGAAAAGTCATGATAATTTATGTTGAAATAGTAAATGTCATCATCCAAAAACTTGCCTACCTTCATAGCTTTTTCAATTGCTGTAGCTTCCTCAGAAGCTGCTGTACAAAAAATCTGATGATGGTGGCTGTATTCGTTGTAGTAACCAGTCACTTGAATAGGTTTAAATTTTGCAATAATTTTGCAAATTTTATCATGTAAATCTTGTGTTACCAAGTTTGGTGAGTCACAGGAAGTTAGTGACGCGAAAGCTGGATGATATGATAACTCGTATCGATTCCAAACTCGATCCGGAACGGTAGGAGCAAGACAAATCCAGTCCGAATCAGGAGTTTGACCAACAATTATATAAATCTTAAATTCGCCCGACCCCCGACGAGCGTTGAGGCTACTTTGAATACTCCTCAAACTGTAAACTTTAAGATTCTGCAAACTATTTTTTAAGAAGTATGCTAAAGCATTGTAATACTTGAAATGCTGTGATTGTAAATATGGATTCCAGGATTTATCTTCACGTTTGCGTCGAGGTGGTGCGTATTCATAGCCCGGATATTCCTTTGGGTCAACTGGCAATCCACGTCGCTCGATCGCTTTCCACGCTGTAATAGCTCGATCGAGGTCTGCAAGCTGAACAAACCCTTCTGAGACTAACAGATTCCAGGCATTCAAGCTTCCTCTACGCTCTGTATCCCACCAAAACGGGTTCAAACTTTTCGCATACTGTTTGAACTTGTTGATGAGTTGCTCTGTCGTTGAGTGCATATCATTGTCTAAATTTGAAAATCATACATTAAATGCTATTAAAGATAGGGAATACGATCGCCCTCTTACTCGTGCTTGACAGATTCACCCAAGTGCTTCGCCTTCTCGCGTCGGCGAACATTAATCGGACTGTTGCGAATATCAGCCTCTACCTTAGCAATCAATTCATCCAGCGCCATAGTCAGCGCGTCAAGCTGTTGGCCAGTTTCACGCAACCGAGCGACGGTTCGCTTAACTTTCTCCGGGTCGGGAAGTTGTACTGTTTGAGTCATGATAAGTTCAAATCTGCTTTAGATTCTCGAATGCTGACCTGTGCACCAGCAATTGTAGCTTGTGCTTGTTCCATAGTTCGGTTTAATAACTCTAGTGTATCAGCGTCAGCCACAGGTTGAGCCTCAGCTATTCGCAGTAACAACGTACAAAAACGAGAGTAAGGATTTCTCAGGCGTTCTGTAATATTTTGAAGCTGCTCCAGAGCCTCAATGGTTGCCTCAGCCTGGCCAAATTGTTCGAGAATAGTAAATTCGGCTGCTTTAGCAGTATCAATTGTGTCCAAAAGCCTCGCCTGCAAATCCAAAACTATGCTTGTGGTTTCCTGCGGTAACTTCGCCATAAAAAATTTTTTTCACTCTCAACAATTAACCAACATATCAAAAAAAATCCCCCGCCAGAAGGCAGGGGATTTCATTTAATTACCTAGAAACCAGAGTTCAGAGTTACCCGAATTTCCCGGCCGTCGAGGCAATTACAAAAGCCGCGTAAGTGAGGATGTATCCCACAGTAAAGTGAGCCAGACCAACAACACGACCTTGGATGATGGACAAAGCAACAGGCTTGTCTTTCCAGCGAACCAAGTTAGCCAAAGGAGTGCGCTCGTGAGCCCAAACCAAAGTCTCGATCAACTCTTGCCAGTAACCTCTCCAAGAGATCAGGAACATGAAACCAGTTGCCCAAACAAGGTGTCCGAATAAGAACATCCAAGACCAGACAGACAAGTTGTTAGTACCATACGGGTTGTAACCGTTGATCAACTGAGCGGAATACAGCCAGAGGTAATCGCGGAACCAGCCCATCAGGTAGGTAGAAGACTCATTGAACTGAGCCACGTTACCTTGCCAGATGCCCAGATGCTTCCAGTGCCAGTAGAACGTTACCCAACCCAGAGTGTTGAGCATCCAGAACATAGCGAGGAAGAAAGAGTCCCAAGCAGAGATGTCGCAAGTACCGCCACGGCCGGGGCCGTCGCAGGGGAAAGCATAACCGAAGTCTTTCTTGTCCGGCATCAGCTTAGTACCGCGAGAGTCGAGAGCTCCCTTGACCAAGATCAATGTGGTGGTGTGCAAGCCTAGTGCGATCGCGTGGTGAACCAAGAAATCGCCAGGTCCGATCGCCAAGAACAGAGAATTAGTACCGTTGTTAATCCCGTCCAACCAGCCTGGGAGCCACACGTTAGCGTAGTTCGGCCAAGCGGTAGAAGCAATGCTGTCAGGGTTGGAAAGTAGCACGTCCATGCCGTACAGAGCCTTCCCGTGAGCAGCTTGGATGAACTGTGCGAACACTGGTTCAATCAAGATTTGCTTTTCAGGAGTTCCGAAAGCAACTACAACGTCATTGTGAACGTACAAGCCGAGAGTGTGGAAGCCCAAGAACAGCGACACCCAGCTCAAGTGAGAGATAATCGCTTCTTTGTGCTGCAACACGCGATCGAGCACGTTGCCTTTATTAGCTTCAGGATCGTAGTCCCGCACCAAGAAGATAGCTCCGTGGGCGAAAGCGCCGACCATGATGAAACCAGCAATGTACTGGTGGTGCGTGTACAGCGCAGCCTGAGTCGTGAAGTCCTTACCTATGAAAGCGTAGGGAGGCATCGCGTACATGTGCTGTGCTACCAGCGAGGTAATCACGCCCAAAGCAGCAAGGTGAAATGCCAGTTGGAAGTGGAGCGAGTTGTTGTAGGTTTCGTAAAGGCCTTGGTGAGGCAGGTTGAACTGACCTTCACTCTTGCCGCCTACTAAACCAGCCTTAGAATCCAACATCTCTTTGATGCTGTGACCGATACCGAAGTTAGTCCGGTACATATGACCGGCAACGATAAACAGAACTGCGATCGCCAAGTGGTGGTGAGCGATGTCTGTCAGCCACAGGGATTCTGTCTGAGGGTGGAAGCCGCCCAAGAAAGTCAGAATTGCGGTTCCCGCGCCTTCGGAGGTACCGAAGACATGGTTCGCTGCATCTGGATTCTCGGCGTATACGCCCCAGTTACCAGTGAAGAACGGAGCCAAACCGGCCGGGTGAGGCGGGGTAGACAGGAAGTTGTCCCAACCTACGTGCTGTCCGCGAGATTCGGGGATAGCAACGTGAACCATGTGACCAGTCCAAGCCAAAGAGCTGACACCGAACAAACCAGCCAAGTGGTGGTTGAGGCGAGATTCAGCATTTTTGAACCAAGACAAGCTCGGGCGGTACTTGGGCTGGAGGTGCAACCAACCTGCGAACAGGAAGACGGCAGCCAGCAGCAGCAAGAAGATAGCTCCTTGATACAGGTCGGCGTTTGTCCGAATCCCTTGGGTGAACCACCAATGGTAGACACCAGAGTAAGAGATATCCACCGGGTTAGAAGCGCCCCCTTGAGTGAAAGCTTCTACTGCTGGAGCGCCGAATTGCGGGTCCCAAATCGCGTGAGCGATCGGGCGGACGTTTAGGGGGTCTTTAATCCACTGTTCAAAGTTACCTTGCCATGCTACGTGGAACAGGCTGCCCGAAGTCCACAAGAAAATGATTGCTACGTGGCCGAAGTGAGAAGCAAAAATCTTTTGGTAAAGATTTTCTTCGGTCATGCCGTCGTGGCTTTCAAAGTCGTGCGCTGTGGCAATCCCGTACCAGATCCGCCTTGTGGTCGGGTCTTGGGCAAGGTCTTGGCTAAATTTTGGAAATTTCGTTGCCATAAGCCTTGATTAATCCTGAATCCTGAACAAAATTGAAGGGATTCGGTTCGGAGTTTGGATTCAGAGTTTGAGATTCCTCCCAAATCCCGAATCCAAAACCTAGGGGTAGTTTACCCTACCGAAATGATTCGCGCTAGGAAAAATGCCCACGTAGTGACAATTCCTCCCAGGAGGTAGTGAGCTACACCCACAGCCCGACCCTGAATAATGCTCAGAGCGCGAGGCTGAATCGAGGGAGCTACCTTGAGCTTGTTGTGAGCCCAAACAATGGATTCAATCAGTTCTTGCCAGTAGCCGCGGCCGCTGAACAGGAACATCAAGCTGAAGGCGAAGACGAAGTGTCCGGCTAGGAACATCAGACCGTATGCCGACAGTGCCGAACCGTAGGACTGAATTACCTGAGAAGCTTGCGCCCACAGGAAGTCCCGCAGCCAGCCGTTAATCGTGATCGCACTTTGTGCGAAATTGCCGCCGGTGATATGAGAAATTGTGCCGTCTGGCGATACTGTTCCCCACACGTCCGACTGCATTTTCCAGCTAAAGTGGAAAATCACGACCGAGATGCAGTTGTACATCCAGAACAAGCCGAGGAACACGTGATCCCAACCCGAAACTTGGCAGGTACCGCCACGGCCGGGGCCGTCGCAAGGGAACCGGAAGCCCAAGTTGCCTTTGTCAGGAATCAAGCGAGAACTGCGTGCAAACAACACGCCCTTCAAGAGAATCAGGACTGTAACGTGAATGGTGAAAGCGTGGATGTGGTGGATCATGAAGTCCGCCGTACCCAACTCGATCGGCATCATCGCTACTTTGTTGCCCACTACTACTGCACCGCCACCAAAAGCGTGGCTGACGATTTCCATAGCATTAGGCGCTGTTGTGCCCGGAGCCAAGGCGTGGATGTTTTGCACCCACTGGGCAAATATCGGACGCAACTGAATCCCAGTATCCGAGAACAAATCTTGAGGACGACCGAAAGCCCGCATCGTGTCGTTGTGAACGTACAAACCGAAGCTGTGGAAGCCCAAGAAGATGCACACCCAGTTCAGGTGGGAAATGATCGCATCTCTATGACGGATCACGCGATCGAGCAGGTTGTTGACGTTGCCGCTCGGCTCGTAGTCGCGCACCATGAATATTGCCCCGTGAGCGGCTCCTCCAACGATCAGGAATCCGCCGATCCACATGTGGTGGGTGAAGATGGACAACTGAGTCGGGTAGTCGGTCGCGATGTACGGATACGGAGGCATCGCGTACATGTGGTGAGCCACGATGATGCTCAGAGAGCCCATCAGTGCCAAGTTAATCGCCAGTTGCGCGTGCCAAGAAGTAGTCAGGATTTCATAGAGTCCTTTGTGGCCTTCTCCGGTGAACGGGCCTTTGTGGTTCTCCAGGATTTCCTTCATGCTGTGGCCGATGCCCCAGTTCGTCCGGTACATATGACCGGCGACGATGAACAGCACTGCCAAAGCTAAGTGGTGGTGAGCTGAATCAGTCAGCCACAAACCGCCTGTGGTGGGGTTCAGACCGCCTTTGAAGGTCAGGAAGTCTGTGTATGCGCCCCAGTTGAGGGTGAAGAAAGGCGTTAGACCTTTTGCGAAGCTCGGGTAGATGTCAGCCATCAAGCCCGGCGTCAAAATCCACTCGTGTGGCAGGGGGATGTCCGCAACTGTTTTTATCAGCTTGCCGCCGACTGTCAGCGGTGCGCCTGCATCGATCGCGTCCATGCAAGCGTTTATCGGCAGCGAAACGTGAATTTGCTGTCCCGCGTAGCCCAAGCAGCCGCAGCCCAACAACACAGCCAAGTGGTGGTTCATCATCGATTCCACGTTCTGGAACCATTCCAGTTTCGGAGCGCGGACGTGATAGTGGAACCAACCGGCAAACAGCATCAAAGCTGCCATTACCAAGGCGCCGATCGCAGTGCAATATAGCTGGTATGAGTTAGTGATGCCGTTGGCGTGCCACCACTGGAACAGACCAGAGGTGATCTGAATCCCGCGGAAGCCGCCGCCTACATCTGCATTTAAAATTTCTTGACCAAAAATCGGCCAGACCACTTGAGCGCTGGGCTTGATGCCTGTAGGGTTCGTCAGCCAAGCTTCGTAGTTGGAAAACTTCGCGCCGTGAAAGTACGCGCCGCTGATCCACACGAAGATTACTGCCAAGTGGCCGAAGTGAGCGCTAAAGATTTTGCGCGAAACGTCTTCTAAGTCGCTGGTGTGACTGTCAAAGTCGTGAGCGTTAGCGTGGAGGTTCCAAATCCAAGTGGTGGTTTTTGGCCCCTTAGCTAGAGTGCGATCGAAATGACCTGGTTTTGACCACTTCTCGAAGGAAGTTGGAACCGGATTCTTATCGACTACTACCCTAACTTTTGCCTCTCGCTCTGGAGGACTAATGGTCATGAAGACTCTCCTCTCGGTAAGACAAGGAACGAGAAATGAATACTGTATCTGACACTCCCCGCGCTTAATTAGGCGGGGGATTCTCGGTTACCCGAAACAGCTTGCATTTCACTCATTGAAGAGTTATATGCAGGTGCATCGTTTCCCCAAGCATTTTGCTTCTTTAAAGAAGCCAGTTCCCCAGTGTCGCTAACAATGTCCCTGGGTACTGCCAACTCTTCTCGTCAGATGAACTGCCGGTCGCGTCCTTGATTTAGGTTTGATCCGGCTGCTCCTTTTGAGGGAGTTTTATGAATTATAAGCCTGCTCTGAGGAGTATTAATCGCTTGTTAACAATACTTAAAAAAGCCTCAATTCTTGATGTAATAACCGTTTTAATTTCCACAGCCCGCAGAAAAAGTCAAGGGGTAGTGCCATTAACTTTACAAAACTCAAAGATAAGGTAATGGAGGAATACTCATTTATAGAGAGATTTTTCGGAAAACTGGTGCGGGAGTTATGAGTCGGATCGGGTTGGTTGCCCGACGTGCCTGAATCCGGGGCAGACTGGCCTGCTCAATTCCCGATCGGCAATTCCCCAATACTAAATTCAGTTTTGGGCTATAGTTCCCTATGAGAAGGCTTCTAGGAGTATGGTTGCGTGATTGGCATCAATTGGCACAGAACGGTTGCGAGCAGGCTGCTGGCATTATTCGCAGCAGCAATATTAATTTTGGGTTTAGCAAGTTGTGGCGCGGGCCCTCGGGAATTGCCCAACTCAGGGAACAAGAGCGGCTCAGCTCCCGCCCCGGTAAACAGAATCTCAGAGGTTTCTCCCCCAGAAGCCATTCAACAACTGCGTCAGGCTCAAGAAGTCTACCAGCCTCAAATAAGTATTTTGAATCCAAAACCTGACGAAGTGCTTCAGGATATAAATGTGTCCGTTAAGTTCCAAGTCAAGGACTTCCCCATTTTCAAAGAGGCAAACTTGGGTTTGGGCCCCCACCTGCAAGTTTTATTAGACAACCAACCTTACACAACAGTTTACGACATCAACCAGCCTGTAACGCTCTCGGACTTAGAACCCGGAACCCATACCCTGCGGGTGTTCGCCGCTCGCCCTTGGGAAGAAAGCTTTAAAAACGAAGGTGCCCTCGCCCAAACCACCTTTCACATTTTTACCAAAACAGAGGACAACAATCCCGATCGAGCATTGCCCCTATTAACGTACAACAGCCCCCAGGGCAGCTACGGCGCAGAACCGATCCTGCTCGACTTTTACCTGACAAATGCCCCGTTGCACCAAGTGGCTCAAGAAAATTCCCAAGATGAAATACTCGACTGGAAAATTCGAGCCACAGTTAACGGCGAAAGCTTTGCGATCGACCAGTGGCAACCTATATATCTTAAAGGATTCAAACCCGGCAAAAACTGGGTACAGCTAGAATTAATCGACGAACGGGGAAATACCGTCAAAAACGCCTTTAACAATACAGTCAGACTGATAGATTACCAACCGCAGGGGCAAGACACTCTTTCAAAATTAGTGCGAGGTGAGCTAAGCGTAGCAGATGCTCGCGGTACAGTCGATCGCACCTACCAAGCCCCCAAGCCCGCACCAACGCCAACCCCCGAACCGACACCGACACCGACACCGACACCTGCATTAGAAAAAACACCAGTAGCCGAACCCTCACCAGCGGTTCCAGAAACCCCAGTTACCGAACCCAGCTTAGAGCCACAAGTTGCTCCGAAAGTTGCTCCCGTTCAAACAATAGAACCAACACCCACAGCAACCCCGCAACTCGAAGCGCCAAAAATTGTAGAACCAGTTCAAATAATAGAACCGACACCGACAGCAACACCGCCACTCGAAGCGCCAAAAATTGTAGAACCAGTTCAAATAATAGAACCGACACCGACAGCAACACCCCAGTTAGAAACCCCCAAAGTTGTTGTACCAGTTAAAATAATAGAACCGAAACCAACAGCATCTCCCCAAGCACAGAAACAGGAATATAAAGGATACTACAATCGGTTCCGCAACTTTTTGCGTCAAGAGCCAGAACCCGCTAATCCTTCAGAGCCGCCAACCCTGCCAGAAATAACAGACAAAGCACCAGTACCAAAAGTAGTCGCTCCTGCGATACCAGAAGAGTCTCCCAATCTGGTAGCACCAGCGCCCTCGGTTGTCGCTCCCAAAAGCGCCGAATTAGCCCTTCCCGAAAAAACAGTTTCAGAACCAGAAAACCCGCCCAAATCCGAACAAAAAGTCGAATTTGAAACCTAACAAAAAATTTCTGCATTCATCAGCGTACCCTTCGGGAAGGCTTCGCCTACATCCGCGTAAATCCGCCTACATCTGCGGTCAAAAAACACAAACCAGGAGAAACGAAAATGACCTATCTCGAAACAGCAGCCAAATTCTACAGCGACGTTGCCGAAACCCCCCAAATCGGACTTTGCTGCGTCCAAACCAGTCCATTGCAACTGCCAGGATTAAAAATTCCCGAACAAATGCAAGAAATGAATTACGGCTGCGGCACAACCGTTCATGCCGCCGAACTTGTCGGCAATCCAGTCGTGCTTTATGTAGGAGTCGGCGGCGGCTTGGAAGCACTGCAATTTGCTTATTTTTCTCGGCACAAAGGAGCGGTGATTGCCGTCGATCCGGTTCCAGCAATGCGAGACGCGGCTGCGCGCAACTTGCAAATTGCCGCCCACGAAAATGATTGGTTTGATGCGAGTTTTGTGGAAATTATAGAAGGCGATGCTTTTGCGTTGCCGGTACCGGATGCTTCTGTCGATGTTGTCGCACAAAATTGCTTGTTTAATATCTTTGAACCTGCAGATTTAGCCGCAGCATTAAAAGAAACTTATCGGGTTTTGAAGCCCGGGGGCCGGTTGTTGATGAGCGATCCGATCGCAACTCGGCCAATTCCGCAGCATTTGAAAGAAGACCAACGCTTGCGGGCCTTGTGTTTGTCGGGTGCTCTGACATATGCAGAATACGTTCAACACCTTGTAGACGTGGGTTTTGGGCAAGTGGAAGTTCGGGCGCGCCGTCCTTACCGGCTGCTGGACAAACACAATTACAAATTGGATGCGGATTTGCTGTTAGAAAGCCTCGATACAGTGTCTTTTAAAGTGGACATTCCCCCGGACGGCGCTTGCGTTTTTACTGGCAAGACGGCGATTTATGCGGGGTCTGAAGAGCTGTTTGATGACGGGGCGGGTCACGTTTTGCAGCGGGGAGTTCCGGCGGCGGTGTGCGATAAAACGGCTGGGAAGTTGGGGGGATTGATGCCGGATAAGGTGTTGATTACTGATTCGACTTGGCATTATAACGGCGGCGGTTGCTGTTAGGTGAAAGAGTAAAGAGTCGGATTTTAAATATTTAGATTCCTGTAGGGGCGGGTTCACTCTTAGACTGTAGCTTGTAGCGCAAATATTAATAAACCCGCCCCGCCCCAATGCCAGAACTAGACCATCAATCTGCTATTTCCTAGCATTAATCCCCGGAATAAGAGAAGAGGGGGGGTTTATTTTGCTTATTTGTGGGAGGCAAATATTTTTGGTGAACCCGCCCCTACAGCGATATGTTTAATTTCCAACTAATATTATAGAAAGGACGAGGCAGAGACTCGCGGCCGGCATTACCAGAAAGAATTGGTTTAAAGCCCCAAGCCCCGAGATCCCTTGAGAAATTAAAAGAAGACTATTCATTACTCCAATCCTCGGACTTCCAGGTAGAGGTCGCCCCCCGTGCGGTCAACTGTCAACTGTCAACTGTCAACTGTCAACTGTCAACTGAACAGGCTCTGCCTGGAAGTCGAAAAGTCTAACCTGACACCCGCTCGCAAGCAACAATATCGTGGTGATTGTCCCATCCTTTTTCTAAAAATAATAGTTTCCGAAGATTGGGTATTGCTTCTAAATGCGAATTTACCCAAGCTGACGAAGATACAGAAATGCCATAGTTTGAAGCGCCATCATAATCTTGATAACCGAAGCCTTGACGCTGATAATTATTTAGTATCGCAGTCACTTTATGCGGTGGCAGCCCATAATTATGACCGCTTTTGAAGCAGTCAGCAACATAACGGCCGTGTACTGAAAAAACTACAATTCCTCCTATAGTTAAATGTTCGTAAAAAAACTTTAAAAATCCCGGCCAATATTTTGAGTCTAAATGAGTCAGTAAAGAGCCGCACCAAATTACGTCAAATTGGCGGTCTATTTTTATGCGTTCGGGATTGCGATCCGAGTAAACTGGAATCGAATTAAATACCTCGGCACAAAAATCAACAGCTTTTCGATCCAAGTCGCAGGCTGTAATCTCAGCATTCGGAAAAGCTGCCTTAAGTGTCCTCAATACCCTGCCGTGTCCGCAAGGAAAGTCCAGAATTGCGATCGACGAGTCAGACTTAGACGCAGCCAGCATGGCTAAGCGCACAGATTTTAAAGCTGAACATCCGACTCCATAATAGTGTGCATCTCCATTGGGTACATACATCGAATCCTCTGGAGAAATGCGTTTGATAATATTAGTTGGTTGCTGTTCCAACAAGTTTTTAAGTTCCAGCATTGCACCCGACCTCTATTTATTAAGCCAACCTATTGTATCTTGGAAGTTGACTAGGTTGAGGAGGGTACTGGCCAAGCTTTGTGACGGTCATTCTCAGGCGTTTTTGGGCAACGAATGCAGTCCCGGACGCATTCTTGGTTGACAACCCGGTCGATCGCCAGTATTTGGTGCTCAGGGAGAGGATTTTGGACTGTTGGGGGTTTTTTGACCGAGCGCCTTAGACTCAAAACTCCCGTGCGATCGCCCCCTCCCCTTGCTCTTGTGGCACAGGCGTCTCGCCTGTGCCCTCAAGCGGTTCCCTCCCTTAACCTCCCATTTCCCCCATCCGGCGAAACTTCCCGCTAAATTAAAGAAGGTAAAAAATCATTCAGACCCCACCAAGGAGATGCCATGCCTCGCGTCAGAGCACCAGAATTCCCCGGAAACTACCCCTGGCTGAACACCGAGAAACCTTTATCCATTGAATCCTTAAAAGGGCGCGTCGTCCTCCTGGACTTCTGGACGTACTGCTGCATCAACTGCTTGCACGTCTTCCCCGACTTAAAATACCTGGAACAAAAATATAAAGATTCCCTGACTGTCATCGGCGTTCACTCGGCTAAATTTGAAAACGAAAAAGATGTAGAAAACATCCGCCAAGCTATCCTCCGCTACGATATCGAACATCCGGTAATCGTAGACAGCGGCATGAAAGTTTGGCAAAGCTACGCCGTTCGCGCTTGGCCGACTTTAATGGTGATCGATCCGGAAAGTTATGTCATCGGCTTTGTTTCCGGCGAGGGCAATAGAGAAGCACTTGACCAGTTAGTTGGTAAGTTAATTGCTGAATACAAAGATAAAAATGCGATCGACTTTAAGGAACTTCGTTTCAGCTTAGAAAAACAGCGCAAACCTCTATCAACGCCGCTGGCTTTTCCCGGTAAAGTGCTGGCATTTGCCATCACTGCAACGGAGGCAAAAAAGCTTCACCAACAAATCGCGCTTTTGGGCGAAATGACTGAGGATAATGAATCTGTAGATGAAATTGTATTGCCGGGGCCTGCTAACTCGGTTCAACAAAACTTGGTAGGTTCTTGCTTGTTTATTGCGGATTCTGGACACAACCGGATTGTTGTGAGCACTACTGAAGGCGAGGTGCTGCACGTCATCGGTACGGGGAAACCGGGTTTAACTGATGGCAACTTTGAAGAAGCTGAGTTTTTTGCACCTCAAGGTATGGCTTTTGATGCAGAAAGTCAAATTCTCTATGTTGCGGATACGGAAAATCACGCTCTCAGACAGATTGATTTTACGACTCAGAAAGTTGAAACTATTGCTGGTACTGGCGAACAAAGTCACGACATTGCACCCCGCAGCGGCAAGGGTTTAGAAACGCCATTGAATTCGCCTTGGGATTTAGAAAGGGTGGGAAATAGACTTTTTATCGCCATGGCGGGTTCGCACCAAGTTTGGGAGATGCAGTTAGATACGGGTACGATCGCGACTTATGCGGGTATTGGCCGAGAATCCTGTGTTGACGGGAGTCTTGCAGAATCTGCTTTTTCTCAGCCCAGCGGCCTGGCTACGGATCGATCGGAGTTGTTTGTTGCTGACAGCGAAATTAGTTCGATCCGGGCTGTGGGTATCGATGAAGATCCGAAGGTGCGCACTGTCTGCGGTAGCGGTGAATTGTTTGGTTTTGGGGATAAGGATGGTCGCGGTGAAGAGGTCAGGTTGCAGCACTGTTTGGGTGTTGAATACGCTCAAAATTACCTCTGGGTGGCTGATACTTACAATCACAAAATTAAGCGGATCGACCACCGGGGCGGTACTTGCATGACGATGATTGGAGATGGTACAGCGGGTTTGGTTGATGCTAAAGGTCTCAAGGCTCGATTTTTTGAACCTTCAGGGTTGAGCGCGATCGGGTCTCATTTGTTTGTTGCTGATACGAACAATCACGTGATTCGGCGAGTTGAGTTGGATACTTTGGAAGTTACAACTTTGGATTTTCACGGTTTGTGCGCGCCGGATGTTTGTCTTCCTGATTGATCCAAAAGGTTGGTAGTGAGGACTTCAGTCCTCTTGAATTTTAGAGGACTGAAGTCCTCACTAGGAACTAATTATCAGGTGCTCTACTACTTACGGTGCCTAGGAAATAATTAGGGTTTCCCTCACTCCACATCTAGTCACTCTCAGCAATCAACTTTTGTGCGTATCCATTGTGTTCCCAAGCACCTGTCACACAACCAACTATTCCTACAACCAAAACACCCAGGACAGGGATTTTTTGTGATTTCTTGAATTCGGTAATTTGATGGCAGCAACAATTCCCTGTCGTTACCAGTCTTGCCCAATGTTCGCAATTGAATCGATAGAGTTCATATTGCCAGCATTCGTGAAATTCTGCCACAGAAATATGCAATGCTTTGTTGATGCGTTCCTTTTGCCGATATGATATCCATTTGGCAGTTTGAAATCTATGCCAATCAATTTGCCAAATTGCTAATCGTCCTGTATCTCTTTGGCGATTGCTATGAATTGGTTCCCATGCGATAGATTCGCAATCGTTGAGTTGTACTGAATAATGCAAGATATTGGGCTGGTGAATGTCGCGATGATGGAGTAATTTTCCGTAATCTGGATGATGGAAATTATTGTTAATTAAATCGTGAAAATTAGACATAATTTCATTGAGTGCAGTGTCTCAGGAGCAATTGCTAGAGCTTGTTAATTCGATGGTGAGTCAACCTGCGATCGCCAGTATTCAATAACTCGCACAAATCTAAAATTCAGAATAGCTCAGCAACCGCACTATTTTTTCAGCATCGTTCAGTTCGCCGACTATTCGCCGCACGGGTTTCGGCCAGATTTTAATTAAAGTGGGAGTTGCTGAAATCTGATCTGCTTCTGCTTGTTCGGGATGTTTCAACACATCGATTACTTTCAAAGTGTAGGGGCGATCGAGACATTGCTCTAACAATTGGTATAAAGTTTCGAGGGTGCGTTGGGTGCTGGGGTTGCTCCCGGAAACAAACAGCCGCAAAACGTACCCTTGTGTTTGTAGCGGTGGGGTGATTGCTGTTGGTTTGGTTGTCGGCATCCCCTGCGATCGCTCGAAGCGCGAGGAAGGTAAGCTAATCGTGGAACTGCGCGAGTCCGATCGCCCAAGCTCCATGGGATACTGTACAACTAAGTCGTGATTTTCCCACAGTTCGGGGAATTGTTCGTGATAAGTGGCGATCGCCATTGGTTCGCAGATTTCGTCGCTGCGGGCCTCCCAAACCAAGTCGCCAGTGCCAAAAATGGCATTTAGCAGCGTTTGATATCGCAGCACCGGCGGGTAGGCTTCGGCTGCAACCCGCAACTGCCGATCGCTCGGATCTCGCCAGCAATCAACGGTTGCCGTGTAGCAAGGTATCAGAAAATGCGGCGGTTCCGACAAACCAAGTATCTCCTGGAGAGCAACGCACAACTGCAAGTGCCACTGAGTTTGCTTGCGGGAGTCTATACAATAGATTAAGTCTCCCCCTGGTGTAAACAGTGCAATGCCTTTGAAAAATTCTGGCAAAATCGGGCGATCGAATTTCAATTAAGTACACCCATTAAAGTTAAGTAGGTGGTTACAAATAAACATTAGATGGACAGGGAGAATGACCGCACTCCATAACTCGCTTGTCTGATAGATTTTTAGCTCGCGCCCGCCCCTGCAAGATTGTTTTTTTGCCCTTATCTACTTAACTGTTAATAGTTTAGGACTTACCCACTCGTTCACAAAGAAACCGGGTTTTTAAACCGAGATTGAGGGTTTCAGGCAAGTCTTTTCGTTTAAAAACCCGGTTTCGGGGCGCCCATATGTCAGCCCTATAGTTAACTGTTAATTGTTAACACTCGACCTTTAGACTCGACCTCGGAGCATCTGAGCCATTTCGTTCGGGAACGGCGAGTTTTCTACACAAAGTTCTTCAGTAATCCGACCTTCTTGATAAAGGCCGTAGAGCGACTTATTCATCGTCGTCATGCCTTCATAAGTATCTTTGATCATGATTTGATTGATTTCCTCATTCTGCCCCTTCAGAATGTATTCCTTAACCACGTCGGTATTGATCATAACGTCGTGGAAAGCAGCCCGCTTGCCGTCTGTGGTTTTGCACAGCAGTTGAGCAATAATCGCCACTAGGGATTCGGAAATTGAAACCCGTATGGCATCCTGTTCTTCCGCCCCGAACATATCCAGAATCCGGTTCAAAGTTTTAACCGCACTGTTGGTGTGCAGGGTTCCTGCAACTAAGTGACCTGTCTGAGAGGCTTTGAGGGCGATTTCCACGGTTTCTCTGTCCCGAATTTCTCCTACTAGCAGCATATCCGGGTCTTGCCGCAGAGCGCCTTTGAGAGCGCTCATAAACTTGAGGGTGTGCCTGCCGACTTCCCGGTGCTTGATCAAGGATTTTTTGCTTTCGTGTACGAATTCTACCGGGTCTTCGATCGTGATGATGTTGTAGGCTTTACTCTTGTTGATGTAGTCGATCATCGCCGCCAAGGTGGTAGATTTGCCCGAACCTGTGGGGCCCGTCACCAAAATCAGCCCTTTGTGGTAGCCGCATATTTTCTTAAAGACATCCGGCAGCTTCAATTCCTCAAGTGTCATTATTTTGGAAGGAATTAGTCGCAGCACCATCGCCGGCCCGGCCAAGGAGTCCATGCAGCTGATCCGGATGCGGACGAAGCCGAAGTCGAAAGCGCCGTCAAAGTCTAGGGTTTTTTGGAAAATTTCAATTTCTTCATCGCTCATGCACTCGCGCAGCCAGCCAAAAAACGTATCTAAATCCGTCGGTGGATAGCCGATGTCGGCAATCTCGCCCCGCGTGCGGAAGCGGGGGAATTCGTTTACTCCCAGGTGAAGGTCGGATACTCCTTCTTCTTTGGCTCGGATGACTAGCTCTTTGAGAGTCGGATTTGCGCTGCTGCTGGGGTTTTTAGGTGTGGCGGAGGATTGGGGCGCGGCGGCAGGTGGCGGTGCGGCTGCCGGCTGCGCAGGTGGCGCGGGCGGCGGTGCGGGCGGCAATCCTGCTGCTCTGGGAATGCCGGGAGCTGGAGGGCGGGGCAGCCCTGGGGGTGGGGGAGCTCCGGGTACGGGCGGGCGAGGAGCTGGCGGATGCTGTTGTGTCATATGCGCTACCTTGATTTGGTGAGAAGGCTGACTCGAACAGATGATTTGTGGAAGTTGGACAATGCCGATCGCCCGAAGTGCGTTTCTTGCACAAAAGCTTAACTGTTGTGTTCAGTCTATCCCAAAAAGGGGTCACACTTCTCCACCAGTAAGGAAATTTTCTCGTCTCTTGCACGCGGGCGAGCCAAATCGATCTACGATCGAATATGGATTTTCCACATTGCTGGATATTTTTTTTAAAGAGAAACAGTTTTCCGCAAACAACAGTATAAATTGATACTTTACCAAACTTTTAAGGACTTAAACCGATGAATTCTGTCGATCGGGCTTTTACTTCAGCTTTGGATTTGGCGAAGTCGATCCGCGAGCGGGAAATTTCGCCCCTAGAACTGGTCAATGTGTACTTGGAACGGATCGATCGATTAAACCATGAGCTTGGCAGTTATTTTACCGTAACGGCCGATCGGGCGATCGAGCTAGCGACAGCGCAAACCGAACACCTAGCAGGCTTAAACAAGTCACAGGAATTGCCGCCTTTTTTCGGAGTGCCGATCGCCATTAAAGACCTAACACCAGTTGCCGGCGTTCCGTGTACTTACGGAGTTCAGGCTTTGCACGGTAACCTATCTCCCTACGACGAGTCAGTAGTCTGGCGGATCAAAGCAGCCGGATTTAACATTCTGGGCAAAACAGCAACCTCTCAAATAGGCTCATTGCCTTACACCGAGCCCCCAGGTTTCCGGCCCGCGCGCAATCCCTGGAATTTAGACTACACGCCCGGAGGTTCCAGCGGCGGCTCAGCGGCGGCCGTAGCGGCGGGTTTATGCGCGATCGCCCAAGGTTCAGACGGCGGCGGTTCGATCCGAGGCCCAGCTTCCGCCTGCGGTTTAGTAGGCATTAAACCCTCGCGCGGGCGAGTTTCCTGGGCACCTGTCGGAGATTACCTCAGCGGCATTTCTGCCAACGGCCCTCTCGCCCGCACTGTGGCTGACGCGGCCGCACTTTTGGACGTAATGTCAGGCTACACAACAGGCGATCCGTACTGGCTACCAGACCCAAATCCCACATTTCTAGAGGCTTCCGGCGAAAAGTTGGGCAAACTGCGAATTGCTTTTTCTACCAGTATTGCCCCCGTGGGCGAGGCGGCGCCTGCGTGTCAGCAAGCGGTACTCGAAACCGTAAAATTACTGACAGATTTGGGTCACGATGTCGAACTTGGATGCCCCGATTTTACGGGTTTAATCGAACCGTTTACGGTAATTTGGCAGTCTGGGGCTGCTGCAAGCGGCATTCCAGGCAAGGTGATGGAACCGATGAATCGCTGGTTGTTGGAAAGGACTGTTTCGGCTGGGGAATATTTGCGCGCGGTGAATCAAATGCAGGTGATTTCACGGCGGATTGTGGGATTCTTTGAAAATTTTGATGTGTTAGTTTTGCCGACTTATATGCACTCGCCCATTGGCATCGGCGAGTGGGCCCATTTGAGTTGTGAGGAAACTTTGGCTAATATTATTAATTGGATTGCTCCTTGTCCGCCGTTTAATGCTAGCGGTTTGCCTGCGATCGCGCTTCCTGCCATTTTAGATGATAACGGTTTGCCGGTGGGAATTCAAATTATCGGGCGGCCGGCGGCGGAAGCTACTTTAATTGCTTTAGCAGCGCAGATAGAAGCGGCGAAACCTTTCCCGGTTTTGGATTTTCAATAGGGAATTCGTCAAGCGTGAAGTCGGAAGAAGAGAAATGAAAATCGCAATCTTCCGCAACGGTTTCAGCAATTAAGAACGTCCTCAGCATCTGGGCGGTTGCTAGAAAAGTACGTTTCTCCTTTTTACTGGTATTCCAAATCTGGACTTGTGCGCGGGGGCTAGAAACCCGGTTTCTTCATAGATTTTTGGTTGGCAAACCGATATTTTGCCAAGAAACCGAGTTTCTCCGGGCAAGTCATAGTTATTACCAATAATCCGCTGCAATTATTCCATAATCCCTCTTTAGATTGATAAATATTTTGATTTTTTATCTTAAAACAGGTAGCAGTTCGCTGCCATTATTTAGGGTAAAAATTTATGTTAACTTCCGGCCCGATTACCGCTCCCGTTCCCGTTTTCCTGGTTCTTTTAGCAATCATGCTAATCGCGCCGCTGTTATTTGAGCGCTTGCGGCTGCCGGGAATAGTCGGTTTAATTATTGCTGGCGTAATTGTCGGGCCAAACGGTCTAAATTTGCTGCAACGGGACGCTACTATTGTTTTGTTAGGTACAGTAGGATTGCTGTTTTTGATGTTCCTAGCAGGACTGGAAACTAGCCTCGACGACCTCAAACTCAATGCGGACAAAGCTGTTATATTTGGGCTGGCTACTTTTTCGCTACCGATGATATTGGGGACGGGAGCGATGCTGCTGTTGGGATATAGCTGGCTGGCTGCAATTTTAGTCGCTTCTTGTTTCGCTACGCACACGCTTTTAGCGCTGCCAATTCTCACAAAATTGGGATTGATGCGAACTCAGACTATTACTGCGACTTTGGGGGGGACTTTAATTACGAATGTGTTGGGATTGTTGGTGCTGGCAATTGTTGTCAAAGCTTTCAAAGGAAATCTCACTCTCAATTTTTGGCTGTTTCTAATTCCATCTCTTGCTATCTACACTTTTGCTACTTTGTGGGGAGTTCCCAAAATCGGTCGCTGGTTTTTTAAGAAATTCGGACACGACGAAAATGCAGAATTTATATTTGTATTGGCTACCCTATTTTTAGTTTCTTACGCAGCCGAACAAATTGAGATTGAGGCAATTATTGGGGCGTTTTTATCTGGAATTGCCATTACTCAAATTATCCCCAAAATGAGTCCGCTGATGAATCGGATTCAGTTTATTGGCAATACGCTGTTTGTGCCGTTTTTTCTGATTTCTGTGGGGATGTTAATTGACCCGCTAATTTTGGTAAAGCAGCCGCAGTCTTTGTTGGTGGCGGCGGTGATGATTTTAGCAGAGGTGGTGAGCAAGTTTTTGGCAGCTTGGATACCGGGGAAATTATTTCGTTTTGAGTTTCCAAGCATTATGGTAATGTTCGGCCTTTCTGTTGCTCAAGCTGCTTCTACTTTGGCTGCGATTACTGTTGCTTTTGACATTAAATTGGTCGATCGCGTCACGGTGAACGGCATCATTGCCATGATTTTAGTAACTTGTGTGGCTTCTCCTTGGATTGTATCTCGGTGGGGTCAACAAATGCAGCAGCCGGGGTCGAGTTTGCCGGCTGCTACTTCCCGAAAGCATTCGTGGGGAGAGCGGGTTTTAGTACCTGTTGCTAATCCGAGTACGGAAGATAATTTGCTGCGTTTGGCTTTGATTTTAGCAAAAACATCTCGGGGAACTTTGCTGCCGCTGCATATTTTGTCCGATCGCACAGAAGCAATTTCGCCATCCGATAAAATGCAGCAAACTCAACTTTTAACGGCGGCCCAAACTGTGGCTAACGCGGCTGATTGTGCGGTGGAACCGATCGCGAGAATCGATGATGCGATCGATCGCGGAATTCTGCGGAGTGCAACCGAACGCGAGGCTAGTTTAATAGTTTGCGGTTGGAAGGGATTTTCCACGACTCGCGACAATTTTTTTGGCAGCATCATTGACAATGTGGTAAGGCGATCGCCCGTACCGGTACTGATTGCTCGATTTCCCGATCCTCTCCAGAATACGGCCAGAGTTATTTTGGCGGCTACTGAGGGCGAGTTAACTCGGTTTGGATTTCAGGAAACGGTGGATATTGCTAAGAGTTTGGCCCAGGAACTCAAGGCGACTTTGCAAGTGGTGTTGGTGGCGACAAAACGGGAACAAAGCAACAAAAGTGCGGCGGAGGTAGAAATTCTTTCTGAGATACCGGTAAATTGGGTGCGGGGAAATTTTATCAAGCTAGTTTCGCAGAATTTGTTAGAACACGATTTGCTGATTTTAACAACAATTTCTCAGCAACAGAATTTGTGGGAACAACCGGGAACTCTCAAAGAACCGGAAGCCATCGCCCGGGCTCACCCAAATATTTCGATGCTTGTTGTTTATTTTCCTGTATCTTGAGGAATATTTTCACCGCAGATGTGATGAATCTGCATCGATCTGCGGTTAAGATTTAATCCTAATTCAACGGAATTGCTATGACAAATTCCGCACCTTTTCCCGGTTCCGAAATACACTCGATCGCCCCGCCGTGTTTTTCAACAACAATTTGATAGCTAATCGATAACCCCAATCCGGTACCTTTCCCCTCTGGTTTAGTTGTAAAAAACGGGTCAAACAGTTTACACCGCGTTGATTCAGGCATCCCAGGCCCATTATCCTTAATCCGAATCACCGCAAAACCCTCAGTTTTCCGCCCTCTTCCTTCTTCCTTCTTCCTAACATCCGTTAAATCCGCTACATCCGTTAAATCCGCTACAAAATCCGCTGCCGAACCTTCCTTGACTTCCGTGTAAATTGTGATAATATTCGGATGCTTTTCAATTTCAGCATAAGTACGCGCGGCGCAGCTATCCCGTAGGGAATCGCAATTCGACTCATCCAAAGCATCGATCGCATTCGACAGCAAATTCATAAACACCTGATTGAGTTGTCCGCTGTAACACTCAACCTGCGGCAAAGATCCGTATTCTTTAATAACTTGAATTGCTGGACGTTCGGATGTAGCTTTCAAGCGGTGCTGCAAAATCATCAACGTACTGTCGATGCCTGCGTGAATGTCGGCGAGTTTTTTGTCGGTGCCGTCAATGCGCGAGAAGTTGCGCAATGATTGCATTATATCGCGGATGCGATCGGTTCCTAGCTGCATAGAACCCAGCATTTTTGGCAAATCTTCCATCAGATAATCGAGTTCAATATCTTCTGCTGCTTCTACAATTTCCTGTACCGGCTGTGGGTAGTATTGCTGGTAAAGATTGACAATGCCAATTAAGTCTTGTACGTAATCATTAGCATGGTGAAGATTGCCGGAAATAAAGCCAACGGGGTTATTGACTTCGTGAGCAACTCCTGCTACTAACTGCCCCAAACTAGAGATTTTTTCCGTTTGCACGAGTTGAGCTTGGGTTTGCTGCAACTTGTGCAAAGATTGTTCTAGTTGCTGCGATTTTTCTTGTGCTTGTGCGTAGAGTTTAGCATTTTCTATGGCGATGGCGACTTGAGAAGTTAAGACTTTTAAAACTTGTAATCTCTCGGCAGAAAATGCACCCGCTGCTAAGTTGTTTTCCAGGTAAAGAATGCCTGTTAGTTGACCCTGATAGATGACGGGATTGCAAAGAATTGACTTGGGCTGAGTGCTGAGAATATAAGCATCTGCGGTAAACAAGCCGTCTGAAGCTGCATTGTTTAAAACCAAGTCTTTTTGAGTTCGAGCAACATAGTTGACAAGAGAAAGGGGCAAATCTTGACTAATTTCAACGGGAAGGGATTGCAAGACAACGGCTTGATTTTGCTCTGACGTGCAGGTGGCTTGGATCAAAAGATTGCCATCTTTGTAGAGCATCAGCACTGCTTTTTGAGCGGCGGCATTTTCTAACAAAATTTTGATTAAACCGGCGAGCAATTTATCCAGCACAATTTCGCTGGTAATAGCTTGAGATGCTTTGACGAATGTGCCGATATCTAAGGATTTGCTAAAATCGCTGCTGGTGGTTGTTGTCGTGGCGGTGACAGTTAAATCGCGGGTTTTGGTTTCTCGGTTGAGGGTTTGGGCGACTAATTGGGGATATCTGGCTTCTAAATCTTTGACTTTTGCGATCGCTCCCCAGCGGATATAACCGTAGTAAGATTCTGTGAGATAGACTCGAGCGATTTTGTCTTTGTTGCAAGACAAGTAAAACTCGGCTGCAAGTTCGTTGGCGAGTGCTTCTTCTTGGATGTATCCCTGCTCTTTTGCTCCTTGAATGGCTTTGTCATAATAATCTGCGGCTTCCCAATTTTTACCGAAAACTCGCGCTTTTTGGGCCTCTACCAGGTCGTACTTGTGCTGATAGTTCATGGGGGCGTGGTGCGCCCATTTGTGCATTTTTTCCTGATTTGCTGCTACTTGCATCAAGTGTTTTTCTTGTGCTGCACTGTCAGCAGTTGGATACACAGCGAGGAGTGCCAGGGAATAGTAAAAATTGTGCGTACCGATCATCATGAAGCCAATTGCTGCTTGTGCATATTCTGCTGCTAAAGATGCGTTAGCCACTGATTGTTCTGGTTCTTTAAACCAGTAAAAAAGTAGCATTTTCGCCAAATAAACATTAAAAACTGACATATAATTATTAGCTTTGTGCAGCCGAGGTAACATTTCTTGTTCGTTAAACCTCTCACCTATTAATTGAGATGGATTCGCGGATTTTCCTCGTAAATTTAAAACTATTTGCCCCCAAATTTCCAGCAATTGCTGCGAAAGTTCTTGTTTTAAACTTTGTGCTAAACTGAAGTATTTTACTTGTTTTTCAGCGACATTTTCTAGCGGCTCTCCCATCAAAAATGGGCAAGAACAACTGTTTAAAGCAGCATAACTACTAAATTCTAAATCTCCTGTTTCCAGGCCACTTTGAACACTCTCTATTAAGGGTGCAATTGTCTCGCGGGCGTGTTCTTTCCAGTGCCGGACAAAAGTGTTAAATAGGTGGTAAACTTTGCATTTAAGTTGTTTAGCATTGAATTGGTCTAATAGCTTCAAAGCTAGCTGTCCAGAATGATATCCAGCGTCTATCTCTCCTAATACCCCAATCAGCAGCAAGCCGTACCAACTATAGCCGATCGCCCCAAGTGCTGAATGACCGCGTTCAAGAGAAAAATGAACCATTGTGAATACGATCTGCGGCAAGAGTTCTGGTTTTGCCACAAAAACAGGAGAAACAACAGCCGAGAGTATCCGCATTGTGGCCAACTGATAGCCATCAGTTATTACCGGAATGTTTTTGAGTTCCTCAAGCTGAGGTAACTTAATTCCTGCCAAACCTTGTGGGGGAATTTCTGATAGGGAAAATCCCAAGATTTCCAAAGCTTTTAAGCCAGTATCGATTGCTTCAATCATCTGGTTTTGAGACAAATAAGACTGCATTTGCAGTTCGTAGACTTTAACTCGATCTAGCAGGTTTGTAGCTTGTTGCAACAGGATATCAGCTAATTCTTGCGATCGCCCAAAGTTAGTATTGAGATATTCCGCCTCCGCTGCTTCTACGTGAAGATTCAGCGTCAAGTCATAATCAGTCTCCCAACTTGAGCTTGTACCGACGGGGGACTGGGAGGAGTTAATGAGTCCCAAACCGACATTCAAATACCTGACAGCAGCTTCGTAAGCATTAGATGCTTTCGCTTTTTTCCCGGCGATGAGATTCAGTTTTGCCAATTCATCTTTTTCGGCTTTTGCTGCGAGAAATTCAACACCGACATTCAGTTGGTTGACAATATCAAAGACATTTTCTTCAATCTTAGAGGCGGGAGTATTGTTGAGTAGCAGTTGACCGATTTTTAGGTGCGTTGCTTGCTTTTCGCCGTCGGGAATCAGAGAATAAGCTGCTTGCTGCACTCTGTCATGCAGGAATTTGTAGGAAATATTGGATTCTTCGTAGGGGTGGTACCCCCGTGTCCGCCCCCACAAATTCTCCGCTTCCCAGCCTCCAACCAGCGGAATTTTGTAAGCATTGCTCAAGGGGAGAACCAATCCAGTTTGCAGTGCCGCCCAGAGTTCGCTAGCTGCTTGCGCCTGGGATTGTTCGCTGACAATGGACAAAACATCGAGGGTAAATGTATCGCCAATACAAGCAGCCAATTTTAACGCTTGTTGCGCGGTTTCTGGCAGTTTTTCGATGCGGCTGGCTACCAATTTGACGACACTTTTGTCTGTAATACCGATCGCCTGAATCTCTTCTAAATTCCACTGCCAACTACCGCTGCTAAATTCAAATTTTAACAGATTTTCTTGATAAAGTGCTTGCAAAAGCTGCGTGATAAAGAAAGGATTGCCCCCTGTTTTGTGAAAGATTAACTCAGCCAGCAATTTCACCTTGTCGTTAGCGGTGAGGGTATCGGCGATTAATTCGCAGACATTGCCCAAATCCAGCGGTTGCAAGACGATATGATGAACAGGAGTGCCAGTTTTTGCAATTTGCTCGATCGCCTGCACGAGCGGATGAGTCGGATTAACTTCATTATCCCGATAAGCACCGATCAAAAGCAGATATTGACTTTCCGAATTGCCAACCAACAACTGCATTAAATTCAGCGAGGCCGAATCAGCCCACTGCAAATCGTCTAAAAATATTACCAGCGGATGTTCTGCGCGAGTAAAGACACCGATAAACTCTTGGAATACTCGATTAAACCGATTTTGAGATTCGGCAGGCCCCAATTGTGGCACTTCCGGCTGTTTGCCAACAATTAGCTCGATTTCAGGAATCACGTCAGCAATTACTGCACCGTTTGCACCCAAAGCAGCCGACAAATTTTCGCGCCAAGCTTGCAATTTTTCGCTACTTTCAGTCAGCAACTGCCCGATTAATGACTGGAAAGCTTGAATCAAAGCTGCATAGGGAATATTGCGCTTAAATTGGTCAAATTTGCCGTTTATAAAATAGCCGCGCTGCCGGACAATTGGCTTGTGAACTTCATTAACAATCGCGGTTTTGCCAATGCCAGAATAACCGGAAACTAGGACTATTTCGCTTTGGAAGCTGGTAGATTTTTCCGCATTTTCTGGCGGTTGCGCCTCCTCAAGCCCGCTAACTCGTTCAAAAGCAGCCAGCAGGCGATCGACTTGGGCTTCTCGCCCGTAGAGTTTCTGAGGTATTGACAGTTGTCCCGATCGATCCAACTGTCCCGGTACAAAATAAACAATTTCCCCAATTGTCTGCAAACAATTCAAACACTTTTCTAAATCTGCCTCGATCCCTTCCGCAGTTTGATACCTATCTTCGGCATTTTTCGCCAAAAGCTTCATCACAATATCCGAAACAACTTGCGGAATCTCATCGCTACTTTCTGCATTTTTTCTGCATTCAAAAGGCGGCACGGGATGTCTGGCAATGTGACAGTGCACGAGTTCTAAAATATCGCTGCTGTTAAACGGCAATTTGCCTGTCAGCATTTCGTAAAATGTGACGCCGAGCGAATAGAAATCGCTGCGATAATCTAAGGTGCGGTTCATTCTCCCGGTTTGTTCGGGAGACATATAGGCGACTGTACCTTCAACCAAGTTAGCGCTGTTAATTTGGGGGTTTTCTTTGCTCAGCCGGGAAGCGACGCTGAAGTCGGTGAGTTTGACAGTTCCTGTTTCAATGTTGATGATAATGTTGGAGGGTTTGATGTCTTTGTGAATGATGCAGTTTTGATGCAGCGACTTGAGTGCTGATGCTAGTTGAATGCCAATGTTTAAAAATGCCGTCAAGTTAAGTTTCTTTGAGATAATTTGGCTGAGGGAGTTGCCACCAAAGTCTTCTGAAATCAGGGCGAGACGGTTTTGATAGGTTTCGAGACTGTAATATTTGACGATGCTGTCTGCGTGTAAATGCTGAGTAATTTTATATTCGTTTTTTAAGCGGGTAATTTGTTCGAGGGTGGGAAATTCTGCCTTGAGAATTTTGATGATGACTGGTTGTTCGTCAGACTCTCTAATTCCCCGGTAAACGCTGGTATTGAAGCCGTCGGAGATGGAGGTGCTGATTTTGTAGCCGGGAAGTGTCAGTGTATTGATTGAAATCATCTTTATAGCTTAGGTAAGTAGATTTTTAGATGACGGCGGAAGCGATATGATGCGAGGGGGACGATCGCACCGCACTCGGAAAATTATTATTCTGATGCTCATGTCAGCGATATCACAGGACATTATTTTTTAGTATAGTAAAAATAAAATCTTACGTCAACCGCAATTTGGCTTAAGGCACTAAGCCAAATTGCCATCTTTGCTTGGCAATTCTAGCTAATAAGTTCTCAAAGTCCAAATTTAACTGTACCGGCGGGCTTTCGGACTAACCCCACAAGTGTGTGAACAGACAGGAACGTACAAATTAAAGGCGCGACAACTTAGCAAATAGACAAGTAGAAACACACAGGGAGAAAAGAAAACGGATACAGGGATAAATCAATGATTTTTTTATCCATGTATCCGTATAGTGTCAGGAATTAGGCTTTAGGTAACTTTTAGGTACTTACTTAGTGTTGGCTATTAATAGCCCTACTAAACCAAGCGAATCTGGCATTGAGGTGCGGTATTTACTAATGTTGAAATCCCAAAGTGCAACTCAGTTTTTAGGCCAAAACTCTGACGATTATTAAATGTGGATGGTTGCGAAGTTCCAAGAGAACAGGATTCACCCGACAAAGAAAACCTGACAGTTAATAGCCGATCGCTCTTTTGACTGCCGAAGTTGGTATTTTTGGGGCTGCCGATCAAAAAGTCATCATTATCCCGATCGCCCCCAAAAGAATTGCAATTAGGTGCCCAATGTGCGATCGGCTTGGCAATCTGTGCTGGAGTATGGCTGCGGTAATTGACTGGATTCTGCTGAGGGCAAGTTAGAGAGTCATATTCATCCTCGCGATCGCGCTTCACAAAAATCGGAGTGGATGTCGATCGCCCGATCGGCATTTTCCCAGACGGACAATCGCTGACTGTACGCGCGGGAGTTGGTGGGGCGGTAAACACAGGTGTTCGTGTCGTCATTGAGATCGGTGTCCGCATCGGTGTCGCCGGATCAGTTGTTCCAGTCGGTGCGGCCGTCGCGATCGATGTCAGCCTGTCCCTCAATGTGCCGATCGATGTGACGAGCGATCTCAGCGTGTCGTCGCTCGGAGTCGGTGCGGGGGTCGGTGTGCCGATCGATGTGTCGAGCGCTTCAGGCGTCGGCGTTGCGGTGACAATCGGTGTCGGTGCAGGCGCTGGCGTTGGTGCTGCTTTCACAATCGGTGTCACAATCGCCGTTGGTGCTGTGACAATCGGTGCTGTAACAATTGGTGCTGCTGTGACCATCGGTGTGACAACAGGTGCAGGTGTCGGCGCTGCTGTGACCATCCGTGTGACAACAGGTGCAGGTGTTGCTGCTGCTGTGACCATCGCTGTGACAACAGGTGCAGGTGTCGGCGCTGCTGTGACCATCGGTGTGACAACAGGTGCAGGTGTCGGCGCTGCTGTGACCATCGGTGTGACAACAGGTGCAGGTGTCGGCGCTGCTGTGACCATCGGTGTGACAACAGGTGCAGGTGTCGGCGCTGCTGTGA
>NZ_JAUBVK010000077.1:0-1481 GCF_036705795.1 Microcoleus sp. ARI1-B5 | reverse complement strand
AAAGGTATGGACGATTTCATCAACAAAAACGGGATTGAAGCTTTTAGGGCAATCCTGATGAAAGCACGATCCGTAGAGGTTGAATCACATGACACAGGTGATAGTAAAAAAACAAAGTTCCCCAGTGCCGACTCGATGGCGCGGGCAATTGCCGAGGACTACCGAAACAGGCTGAGGTTTAACAATACAAACCTTTGCTGGTATCGCTACGAAGCTGACTCCCCGGGGATTTGGTCTCCCGAGACTGATGAGTATATTGAGTCGGTCATATACCAAATAGTCAAGTCAAAAGGTTTAACTGACCTGCCGCCAGCTTATATCGGGGCGACGGTACGCTTCTTGCGACACAACTTGATCGAGCGACAGTGGAAGTCGCGCACAGATTTAATTCCGTTTACAAACGGGGCTTTAGAAATAGCTACGGGCAAGCTGCTACCTCACTCGCCGGGGTATCACTTCACTTGGACGTTGCCTCGCGCTCATTGCACTGTAGCTTCAGATTGGCAAAAAATTGAAGCCTGGTTGGATTTTGCAACCCAAGGGAACCAGCACGTAAAAAACCTGTTGATAGCCTTCTGCAACGCTGTTTTAAAGGGACGCGCTGACCTTCAGAAAGCCTTGCACCTTATCGGTATCGGCGGTAGCGGTAAAGGCAGTTTTTGCCGCTTAGTTGTCGCCCTAATCGGCATCGCAAACACGCACAGCAGCAGTTTGGATGAATGGAGCGACAATCGGTTTGAGGTAGCTCAGGCTTACGAGAAGCGCCTGCTGCTGTTCCCCGACGAAGACAAAGGCGCGAGGCATCTTAGCAAGTTCAAGCAAGTAACTGGGGGCGACTGGCTACGAGCTGAGGAAAAAAACAAGAAGCCCTTCAAATTTAAGTTTGGCGGCATGGTAGCGGTTGCTTCAAACTTTCCCATTTTCGGTTCGGACAATTCTAGCGGCATGGCTCGCCGTATTATCCCCGTGCCGTTTAACGCTGTAGTGGCAGCAGGCAGTCGCCGAGACCTCGACAGTACCTTTGAGCCTGAACTGGCGGCATTTACAAACTATTTGCTGTCGCTAGACGATATTTGGGTAGAACGCACCCTGCGGGGTGTCGTTGAGATTCCAGAAATCAACCTTCAGGGTTGGGAGAACAAAATTCGAGAGGACAGCGTTGCCGGATTCCTTAACGACAGACTTATCTATGACCCATTGGGGCAGACTTCAATTGGAGACTCTGCTTATGCTGAGGGTTCTCTTTACCAAGCTTACGACCTCTACTGTTCCGACCAGGGACACAAGCCACAGGCAGTAAAAAATTTCAGCCCTAATCTAATTGAATTGGCAAGTGTGATTCTGGGCTGGCAAGTCGAAAAAATCCATACGAGAGTTGGCAAAGTCATTAAAGGAATCCGATTGCGGACAAAGGCTGATGAGCACATCCCAACCTATGACTGTGAGCTCCATTCTCGCTGTGACGGATTCGGTGACGGGTC
>NZ_JAUBVK010000041.1:41496-56610 GCF_036705795.1 Microcoleus sp. ARI1-B5 | reverse complement strand
ACTGGCTCTGACAAAAAAATCCCGTAATTTTAGCAATTGACGCATATTTGGGCTGATTTGTCAATGCGTAAGTCCTATATTTCTCAGGGTCGCCACGCCACTGAGAAATTCTTTGGATTTGCCCAAGGCACACTCTAGAGATATGGCGATCGGTACTGGCACGGTGATTTCTTTGTATTTGAGAGGTTCGCCCTGAGTGTAGTCGAAGGGTTTTTCTTCTTCTGAATCTTGGGGTGGAGCTTGTGGCGCCGGAACGAGAGCTTGTGGCGCCGGAACGAGAGCTTGTGGCGCAGTATTTGGAACTGACTCACGATCGATAACTTTTTCTGCAACCGCCATTTGTTCTCTTGCAGTTGTTACTTGTGCTTCAAGAACTACCAGTAATCTATCGCGCAAATCAACGTAGCTGTACCGAATTCCCGAATCCCCGACAATTTCAGTTTTAGCTGGTTCGCGATGCGCTACGCGCCCGCAAGCTACGGGCTTGACGTGCCATCCGCCAGCAAGGCGAAATACTCGGCTGGGATTTTTGTTGCTCTTGTCCGCCCCCATCACCGCAATCAGAAGCTGTTGCAGTTCCCGCCACTGTTCCGGGGCGATCGGCTCGTCGAAAATCCAGTACGGCTGCATGGATTTATCACCGCTATAAATGGTAAAAGTGGGTTCGACAAACCCCAGCTCGCTCCATTTCTCGAATTGCTCGGCGAGCGGGATATCGTCCCACTCGCAAAAGATGGCGCAGCACTGTTTAATGTCAGCGTCGGTGTGTCCCCCGCCGGCACCGTTGACTACGACGTAGACTCCGCGCCCGTCTGATTGGTGTTTTTCAATTTGCTGCCAGTTGAGCGTATTTTCTTTGCGCCCGCCGTCGCCATTTTTGCGGGGGTCGCTGCTGTGGTAGAAAAATCTGAGGTAAACGCTGTCGCCCGGTTTGTAGCCTAAGTATTCCAGGTGGCGCAAAGCGGATTCGCGGTCGATCGGGTATGTGTTCATTTTTTTACTAATTCTTTGGTGTTAACCGAAGCTTTTTCAGATTCCCTTAACGATTTGATTAGAGTTTGCAGTTTCGATCGCAGGCGATCGATTTCAGCGCACAGCCGATCGCGCTCTTCTTCCAAATCGTTGATTTTTTCTTGCAAACCGGTAA
Organism: Microcoleus sp. ARI1-B5; assembly: GCF_036705795.1. NCBI lineage: Bacteria > Bacillati > Cyanobacteriota > Cyanophyceae > Oscillatoriales > Microcoleaceae > Microcoleus > Microcoleus sp. ARI1-B5. Next base: position 55,463 of record NZ_JAUBVK010000041.1, on the reverse strand, counting down.
TTTTGTCGAGGGCTTTCCCGCAAGTGCCGATCTCTCCAGAGAAGTGGCATTCGTTACAAAGTCGGTTTGTCAGCTTGCCGAAGCGTCGCTTGCCGTCGCTGTGATAGTTGGTGCGGCACCATCCATTTTTTGTCACTTCTAAGACTCCGTACTGGGTTTTTTGTCACGGTTTCTCGCTAGTTGCAGCAATTCGGCGATGGGAATCCGCTTGGTTTTCCTGCGCTTGAGGCGCAGGAAAACTGTACTTATGCAGAAACTGGAGGCTGCAAATAGCGGTTTTGCGTTCGGGATTCCGATCTGGGTGAATTTGCTGAGAAGGCTGCGAGAATAGTGTTGGCGATCGGGCTGAGGCTCAATTCAAGCCCGATCGCTATGTTCTTTATCAAATTAATTGACAATTTGTCAGACAAATAGTATCCTATGGTTAACCAACAAAAAAGTCAAGGAGGCAACTCGCCATTGCTTGAATTACTAGAAAGAGCAAAAAATATACATGGGTGCAATTCTTGGGAAGAATTTGCAGCCTTAATTACTTTGAGATCCGGCGACCAAGTATCTGCAAATACTTTTAGAAGATGTGTAAGAGCTGGAAAAAAGGGCTGGTTCAAGCTAGCCTTAAGTCTTGTACAGTGGGACGCTATGGCTGAAATAACAGGTATCCCTGTGAATAAAATGCCTAGAATTTCCAGTGACGAAATCCACCACTTAGATTCGCTAAGCTTCAAATCTGGTTCTAATGACACACACAAAACAAAATCAAACTGAAATCAGTTTTATGACTTTACGTTCACGCACCGGGTTGACCCAAGAAGATTTGGCAGCGCAATTAAGTAGCGAGTTTAAAGCTTTAGGAAGTTACCGAAAAGTAACAAAAAAAAGTATTTCTGATTGGGAAACAGGAAGACATAAACCCAGATTTACTCCTGAAGAAACTCTTGCTGTTTGCACCATATTGCAGTGTTCTTTGAATGAATTGGCTAAAGCTTCTCAGTCAGCTATTTCTAGAGCTGTAGCGTAATTCTTGTATTGATAGAATCAGCCATGACTTTAAATCCCGTGGATCTTCGTAAAAAATTGGGTTTAACCCAAAAACAGGTAGCGGAGCTTTTGGGTATTCGTGAAGCAACTCTTAGTAACTGGGAAACTGGTAAGGTTCCCCATATTCCACCTTCTAAGATCAAGCGGATGATGGAGGTATATCAATGTGACATAGATGTACTCATAGAAGCTTTTGAGGGTAACAGGCTAGTTTCTCGGTAGTTATTTGGGCAATAAAATAAATGTAGGTTGGGTTGAGGAACGAAACCCAACAGCTTTTTTGTGATTGTTGGCTGTTGGGTTTCTCTTCGTTCAACCCAACCTACAGCTACTCAAGCGTTATTTGATTGACAATTTGTCAATCAAATAGTAAACTAAATTATAGCCAAAACACCGCAGCCCAAAACCCTGAGAACTAGCAGCCTCAGTAATTAACGATCTGCTAGGGCTGTGGTGTTGGTTTATTTCATTCAAGCTTTAGGGCTTTAAAAAATGGTCAAACAGAACATTGCTTCATCAGAAAGTGCGGAATTTTTTTGTCAAAATTCGCCAATAGTAGATTTTCTGAAACTTCCGTCAGCACCTTTTCACGCTCGAGCAAATTTGCCTAACGAATGCGGTGTCTACTTTGTTATTGACTCAAATAATGTGCTTCAGTACATAGGTTATTCTGGTTCAATAAGAACTCGGTTAACCGATCGAAATCATCGTTTGCTGTCGCTGAAGCTAGAATATTCTAGCTTCAGGGTTGCTTATTTTTTGTTGACGAACAAGACTTTAGCTCGCGCCTACGAGATTATCCTAATCGATTTTTACAAGCCTCCTATGAATTTAGTGCGTTATACCCGTTTGTTAGAACGCAGTTTCCAGCTTATAGAAGCCGAGTTTGATTCCGAAGTCGCCTCAAAGCTGACTTTGAAAAGATTTCTAACCCTGTCTCTAGAATCTTGGAAAAGATTGGAAAACTTAGCAACCAAGTTAGGTTTTGACTCCCTCGAAAACTTCCTAGAGAATCTTGGCTTGAAAGACTGAACATTAAGTGCTACCAACACAGTTCTGGACTTTTTACCCAAAAGCACAAGGAGACAACTAACGCGCACAAATGCACAGTATGTGTCACGACCAAACCGTGACACGTACACATACATATAAGGATTATGAAACAGTCAAAAAATGCTGCAAGTGCAGAGAAATTGAAACACAGAAAAGTTAGGCGCTCGATCACTTTAGATGCCGTTCTTTGGAAAGAACTGAAATACATCGCGCTCGACAGCGGTTACGGAACAATTGAGAATTTCTTGAAGGAAATGGCTTTGGATTCGCTGGATGCAGTTGAGGAAGCAAGAACCGGAAAATACGCTCTTACCAGGAACTAAAAATGGCTAAACTACCGACAACGTTTCAGACTTTGGATTTGACAGGATTTGAGTTCGATCGCACCCATCAATATGCAGGCATCACCCGCTCCATGGTAGATTTTGCTTGCGCGGTGCTTCAGAAAAACCGAATTGGGATTGCAGTTCGCAGTGTTAACGCAGCCCTCAAGGAAATCTACGGCATCGGAGGCAGCACGGATATTATCTGCAAGCTGCTCAAAGAGTGGCGGGCCGACAATCTGTCATCGGTGAGGGCTCGATCGGAGAAGGATTTGGCATCAGCATTAATCGAAACCGCTGACGATGGATTGCTGGAGGAGAGCGAAATTCCCGAAGAATATTTAGCAGTTTCTCGGCAAATGGCGATCGCCGGTTATCGGCTGGCTTATCAGAAACCTGATACTAGCGTGTCGGGCGATCGAATGAAATCCTTGGCGAATGAAAATGAAGTGATGCGACAACAGCTCAAAGATTTTCCCCAGTTGCTACTGGAAATCAAATTTTACAAGTCAGAGTACGATCGGCAGCGGGTCGAGCTTAAAGAAGCTTACATGAACCTCAACAAACAGCAGCTAGCAGATTCCGAACAATTTCGCTCGCAGTTGGATTTGCTGCAAGCCGAACGTAACGAATTGGAAGCTAAATTGGCAATTTCTGAAAAGCGTTTGGCGGAAGTTGCTGTCAGTGAAACTGCGTCGCGCGATCGAATCTCTGAAATTTCACAACTCACAGGAAGAATCGAAGCACGGGAACGTGAAGTTTCTAGTGTTCATTCCCAAATCCAAACTCTCCAAGCACAAGTTGGAGAGAAACAAGTCCTTGAATCTCAAATAGAACAACTTCGAGCGCAACTCAAAGATGCTTCGAGCACCATCACTAATCTGCAAAGTCAACAGAAAGTTAGTGGCGCTTTACAAGTCGATCGAGTTTTAGATGATTCAGATGATGAGCTAGTTACTGATGCTCAGCTCATGATGGAAAATGAAACACTCCATGCTGATTTGTCTGAAGCTCTCAGAGAAATTGAAATCTTGAAAGCTGCTCTTGCTAAAACTCCCGTCTCTCAAGCTGAATATAGAGCAGAATTACTTCCTGAAATACTTCCAGAACTACTCCCTGAAGCAGTTTCAGACTTGGTTGACCCTCTTTTACAACCCGTAAACTCTGACTCTGGCTCTGACTCTGATTCTGACTCTGATTCTGAGTCTGATTCTGGCTTTGACTCTGACCCTGTTAACTCTGAGCCTGTTGAACCTCCAGCTAAGCCCTCTGAACCTGTTCCCAGAAACAAAAAGCAAAAAGTTGCTTTGGCTAAATGAGTAACAGAAACAGAAACGAAACAGAAACGAAACAGAAACGAAAAGCTCAGTAACAGTTGCTGTTACTGTACTGAGCTTAGAAGGGAGAATGGGTATTGCTAGATATCTAATAAGTCTTGGGTGGGTGCTCAAGACTTGTAGCAAAATTGGTGACTCAAAAGCTCGATTGCGTACTAGCTCGGCAAATCACTGTACGAATCAGTGTACGAATCAGTGCTGGGTAGAGAGTAATTAGCAATTGATAATTGGATTAAAGACATGATAGATCAAAAGAAAGAAATTCAGCTAATGTTATTGGCCAGATTTCCTTTGCTTTGGGTGGTAAGCCCGGAAGAAGAACCAGCAGAAGAAATCTTGTGCCAAGTGGTCACAGGGGTAGAGGGACAAATCTATTTCTGGGATTTTGCACGTGGCTGGACAGATAATGGCACGGGCAAGGGAAATCCGATGCAAGCACTAGAGCGCATCAGCAAAGCGCCGGCAATGGAACAGGTAACAGTGTTTGTCATGAAGGATTTGGGAACGCTCATTGCCCCCGGTGCAAATGGACAGATAGCAATGAATCAACTAGCGATCGTCCGAGAAGTCAAAAACCTCGCAAAACAATTAGCCCGTGACCGTCGCTGTCTGGTGATTCTCTCCGACCAACTCAGAATTCCCCAAGAACTCTCTCAAGAAACGACGGTGGTGGATATCTCCTTACCAGGCATCGAGGAGATATCCAACTTGCTCACTCGATTGGTGGAACCCCCGGATCTCAAACTCAATGCGGAACAACGGCAGCAGTTTATCAAAGCTTGCCAGGGGCTGACCCGGTGCCGGATATCTCGCGTCCTGGCAAAATGTCTGGCTCGTGGTAAACGAGGCAAAGTCGATAGTGCGGCACGGACTATGATTATTGAGGAGAAACGCCAAACCATCCGCGAGACAGGGATTCTCGAATTTATTCCGCTTCAGGAATCCCTCGAAGTCGTTGGCGGACTCGAAATTCTCAAACAGTGGGTCAAATCTCGATCGCGCTCTTTCACCGACGAAGCCCGCGAATACGGTTTGCCCAACCCCAAAGGTGTCCTGCTCGCCGGCATTCAGGGTACTGGTAAATCGCTACTTGCCAAGACGATCGCCACTGAATGGAAACTCCCGCTGCTGCGCCTCGATGTCGGTCGCGTGTTCGGCAGCATGGTCGGTGAAAGTGAAAACCGTATTCGACAGGTAATTAAGCTGGTTGAGGCGATCGCACCGTGCTGCTTAATGTTAGATGAAGTGGAAAAAGCGTTCGCTAACATCACGTCAGGCATGGACGGTGATTCAGGAACTAGCCAACGAGTCTTTGGAACGTTGTTGACCTGGATGCAAGAAAAAACTGCTCCGGTGTTTGTGGTGATGACCGCGAACCGTGCCGAAGTTTTGCCGGCCGAGTTGATTCGTAAGGGACGCATTGATGAAATTTTCTGGGTAGACCTCCCGAACCTCACAGAGCGGGAGGCAATTTTCCGAGTTCACCTCACCCGCGTCCGACCCGATCGAGTCAAGCTGTGGATCTTTCGATTTGAAGCTGCTGGCAGAGCGATCGAAAAATTTCTCTGGTGCAGAGATTGAGCAAGTTGTTTATGACGCGATGGTCTGTGGTTTTACCAACGGCGCTGAATTTACCGAGCGAGATTTGATAGCAGCGATCGCCGGCTCTGTTCCTCTGGCACAAATAGCCGAGGCACAAATTGATGAACTCAAAACTTGGGCAATTCGATCGGGTGCTAAATCCGCCAGTATCCCTGATGTTCAAACGCAATCCAATTCATATTCTCGTCTTTCCCCTCTTCAAGTTGATGAAAATTAATTCCTTGATTTCTCTAGCTTTTTTTAAACTAGAGAAATCAGCGAGAAAGTTAGGAAAAAGTCAAGTAATGCTTCGCTGTGGGGGGGTGATGTTTTGAATTTGGAATCAGATTATGCCAAAGATGATGGATGCCGAAACCAAGAATGCAGAATCTAAAACACTTTTGTGGGACGGAGCAATATTACAAACATTTTCTCGGGATTCGCTATACCGATGGAGTCAAATACTTGGCTGAGAATGCTCAATGCTATTGGTTGATTGATGCCATCGCCTCCCATCAGCCAAAAGTTAACATAATTCAAAGACTGAGAGAGTTTCAACTCTGGTTCCTTCATGTTGGAACGGCACACGAATTCATCAAGCCCAAGGCAGGAAATAAAGCTGTCTTGACCTGTTGGGAAGATAAACCCACTGCTGAAACCCAACCTGTAGTTATTCAACAGATACCGTTTACCGATTTCCCATTGCCAGAAATCAAGCTTTATCTACAAGATAAAATTCTTCTGTTGCCAGACGAAAATTAAGCCTTAAAAGTCTGTCCATTTCTCCCCCACTGGATACTGGACAGGCTTTCGCACTACATCACTTACACAAATCAGGAGCATCAAATGGCTTTTGACACAAAAACAATGGAAAAACCTACAAGAGAGGAACAACTCCGCTCGCTCCAAGCACAAGTTAATGAAATCTTTGCAGAAGCAATCAGTAACAAAATAACGTTAGAGGTTTTTGCTCTTGAGATTTGGGTAAATGCAGTGCAAGAGAAAGCACCTTATGTGGCGATCGCCTCGCGAATGATTAATCTGGCTACAGGTTTGATTGAAGATGAAAATCTAGCATTTCTCCGGTTCCTGGCTAAAGAAACACTTGCACAAAATGTTGCAAAAAGTCAGTGGGCGGTACAGTTGATTTATAACGGCTTAGTCATCAACAACCGTTCCTAACTTTATTTTCGATGAAATGTAAAATCCCTGGCTGCGTCAATCTCTTATTCTTTTAGGAAATTTAGAAGATGTCACACTTAACTCACATCCGAACTCAAATCAAGAACCCGATCGTCCTGCAACAAGTTCTTGAGGAAATGATTGAATCGGGACTTGATGGAATTCTTGCGGGAGCCTATCTGGAAACAAACACACATATTCACGACCCTTTCGGCAACAGTAAACTAGCAGAGTTTGTCATTCGGCGCAAACAAAGCTATCAGGGTGGTTACGACTTTGGCTTCAAACTGACAGAAACAGAAGAATTTGAGTTTTTAACCCGTGATGGTTCCAAGCGAGATGCAAAAATATTTATGCAAAAACTATTGCCTTGGTATGCACGGGAAAACACTTTGGCAGCACTAAAGGCTCAAGGATTTAACATTGAATCTCAGGTTGAAGACAATGGCGAAATTGTGATAGTTGCTGGCAAGTGGTGTTAATTCTTAAAGCCAAAGTGAAGCTGATAATGCTTCGCTTTGGGGTATTGAGTCTTGAAACTCAGAGGAAACCGAAATGTGCCAACAAACTACTCAACAAACTACTGAACAAAAAACAGACGCAGAAATCCGACAATTCAAAGATGAAACACATTGTTGTCCTGAACATAATTGATGAACCAAAGCCTAAACAGTGGGTTGTTATTGAAGAACCGCCCCTGATATTAACTTGGCGGGGAATGTATTTTCAATTCAATCGGAAAGAAACGCATTTACCCGAAGTCTACTGCACAAAATACATTTACAACGAGGTAAATGGCTGTCCTCTGGCTGCAATTTCTACACCGGAAATTGTTGATGAGCCAAACTAATCACCAAAACTACTCACTGTACAGACGTTCTGCCAGAACGTCTATCACGAAAAATCAATGAACTCAGAAAAATCAACGAATGATGAATCGAAATTGCCACTAATTGAGCCACTAGAACTTCAAAATCTTCACAATCGAGTTAGCTTAATTTTTGAAGAAGCCATAGCAAAAAAATGGAGTTTTCAAGAATTTGCTATTAAGATTTTAGCCAATTGTGCAGCCCGTGAGCCTGTTTACATTTTGATTGCCTCAATCTTGATACAGAAAGCAACCAATCTTAATGGAGAAGAAAATTATGCTCTCATACAGCATTTGATTATGGCTGTACGTCAAAAGAACTATCAAAAAATTAGAAAAAAAGTTCAAATTCTCAGCCAGGGATTAGCAATTAACGAAGTCAAAAGAGAACAAACTTAGAGGCACACAGATGACAAAAAATGAATTTTTTGAAATAGTTCGCAGACAAATTACTCTACTATTTAGAGAAGCATAAAAAGAAAACCTTTCTGCTGACCAATTTGCTGCAAAAATCTGGCTGGGAACAATTCTAGGAAGTATCCCAGAAAAAACTTTAGCGTCTATATTGTTTGAAAAGGCTACTAATGTTAGCCCCGAAGAAACCTATCAAATGATAGACAATTTGGTGGAGCGATGTCGCGTTCGCGACCCGCAAGCTACGAAATTACGCGAAGGAGATGCAGTTAAACGCGCAATTTCGTTAATTATCCAAGGTTTGCAAATTCTTGATAGTGAATCAAAATCCACAAATCAGTCAGGAAAATGACAAATTACAAAGCTAAATACAAAGCCGACGATCGGGTAGGGCAAATGAAGTTGTCGATCGCACTTCAGTTTCTTCCCGATCTTCCTCCAATCCCCAAAAAAGACTATCGACTGATTGTGCTCGATCCGCCCTGGGAATTCTCTCTTAGAGAAGCCGACAAAACTCACCGGGGACGGTGCAGCTACCCATCCATGAAAGATGAAGAAATTCTGAAGATGCCGATTTACGACATTGCCCACGAACACGCTTATGTGCTGTTGTGGGTGACGAACAACCATCAATACCTCGGTTTCCGGTGCTTAGAGAAATGGGGATTCACGCATCGATCGACCTTCACATGGGAGAAGGTCACGAAGGATGGCAGACCCCACATCGGAATGGGTCATTACGGAAGAAACTGTACTGAGCACTTCCTGGTAGCTACCAAAGGGGAACCAGGGAGTTTTAGCGCCCACGGTCTAACGAATATCCCCAACATCATCCGTGCCCGGAGAGGTAAGCATTCTCAGAAACCTGAAGAGTTTTGGACGATCGCAAATCAACTCGCAGAAAAACTGAAGAATTGTGAGCAATTGGGGCAATTGTCGCAACCGTCGAGGATTGAGTTGTTTGCTAGAGAACAGCGCTCCAACTGGGATTCTTGGGGCGCAGAAGCTAACGGGAAATTGAAAAATGACTAATTTGACTAATTCTGAAATTGTTCACAAACACATCCAAAACCCAAGCCCAAAGCAGATTTTAGTGCTTCGCTGTGGGGTTGAGATTTTCTCTAATTCAACACCGTTTTTACCACAGGAGCCGTCCAGATGCGATTTTACGTTTTAATTAACTCAACAGGAATTCAAGAAGTAGCAGCAACTGAACTGCCACAAATCCCCGAAATTCAAAAGCTTGTAGGGATTCCAGGGGAAGAAGCGTTTTTTGAGGCAGTCTACCACTGTTATTCTGACCCGTCACTTGCTATCTTGTGTGATGATGACGAATTGCGGAAGGCTCATCAGCCAACTATGCTTACTCCAAAGCGCGTCATCCTTCAGGGACAAATTTTCGTTGTGGCGATCGATCCACAAATTGAAGATTTCTGTCTGTTGACTCAGCAGCAGGTAGACTTGGTGAAACGAGAAACCAAACTTTATCAAGTACATTCACGTTAGCCCTAACAAATCATGCCCCCAATCCTGGGGCATGATTGCAAATAGAGCACCTATTAAACACCTATCAAGCACCTATCAAAGGAACAACAACGAAAAAATGAATAATAATCTGTACCGAAGAATTGTTCAATATGCCAGGGTAATTGCTGGGGGGACGACTTACCCTGGTCAGGGCTGTACACTGCCCGAAGCGTCTACAATCTGCTTAAAACTTCAGAACCTCTTTACCCAGAAGACATAGGTACTCAATTAGACTTATCCGCCGAGTACGTTAATCAAATCATTTTGGCTTTGCAGAATGGTCGGGTTTCCATTAAGTCAGTTCCTACAGAAACCATCACTGGTAGACCCAGAGTAAAATATACCATCTGTCGTTGGGGAGGTGCCATCATCGCCTTGGTCGGGTAGAAGCTCGGTTTTTGAGCTGTGGCGGTGTCTTGTCGCTATAGGTAAATGGTAGCGCTCCGTTGCCTTTTAATCTCTCCTCCAACCATTTGGGTTTCTCGCTAAACGAGATCGACATCGTACCGTCGGGAGCAACGCGATACAGCCATTTTGCCCCCGGACAAATAGACGAATTCATATCGGGAACCGATGGCGGCCATTTTCCGGTTTTGGCTGCTAGTGCTTTGACTTGCAAAATTTTCTGAGTCAGCTCCAAATCCAACATACGCTGGGCTGCTTTACGGGTTTGGCTGGAAAAACTTGTAGATGTCCTACTTATAAAATTCCACCACGCGGAGTTCTTTGCCGGGGCTAAATCAGAAGCGCAAACATTCTGCTGGCGAGATGCTGCAAGCGATCGTTTATAGACTTGATAATTATCAATCGCACAAAAGCGAAAATAAGGTTTGATCACCGGCTTGAACCACACCAAGACATGAGAGAAAGTCCAGTCTAAGATTTTTTGTTCTAAAGTTAAATTTGAGAAATACCCCCCTTGAATTAGGGAAAACATTCCCTGATCAGTATAAGGGCTTAATGCTTTTAGTATCGAAGACCACGAGTGCTTCCAAAGGAAGTATTGCAAAAATTTGAACGTAAATAAATATTCCCCCTGCACAGATGTCAATACCGATTCGCGGTAATCGTATTCCAGCAAGCGTTGCTGCCACTGGGCCGGAAGGATCTCGACTTTCCGCATCACCCCTGCTGGATATTTAGTCCCAATCAAAGCCACAAGTTGAGGGATTAGGCGGGGGCTTTCTGTTAAAGACTGGTTGATTTTCCAGGATACTTCCAGCATTTCTGCTGCTGCTTGGGTCTGACCTTTACGGTATTTTTCTAGAATGTCTAGAGCTAAAACTTGTTGAAAATTAGCCTGCCATAAATAATCAGGTGAGAAAACCGTTATATTTCCTTCCAGAATCCCGCTAATATCTGTTCCCCAGTGCGGTACTACATTATTTAAGACTTGCTCGCGAAGTTCTGCTAAAGCCGTTTGCCGGGAGGCGAGATAGCGCTGTAATTTCTCTGAAGGTGGATTTACGGTATCGTTTGGTTTGGCAATCTCAGCGTCTAGGTACTGAGTTAATTCTTGTCTGATTTCTTCAAATGCCTTTCGATCGTCCTCTGAAGGCTTAAAATCAGCCCTAGACTTGATGGAGCGATCGACAGGAGAGAAACTTGCCCCTCCATCGAACCCCACTTTAGCGAGGGACGCCCCCAGCTTCAACGCCGCATCATTCGGCTCTGTTTTGGGAAACCGTTGGGCAAATGCTGCTAAATCCTGCTCGATTTCTTTTTCTTGCACAGAGGCGATATAGTTGCCACCCACAATCCAGACTGCCAGCAGTCCCGCCCACCCAACAGCCGAACCACCCAGAAATTTAAGGTTCCGTCTGACCGATGCGTTTTGAATGCCCATAAACTCCTCCTTCGCGCGAGTACACCTGAAAATGAGGCGTTGCTGAATACAAGTATGAATTCAAGTTTTCGGAATGGCTATAAGCCAAGTAGGGTGAGTTTTGTAACATCAAGCGAAAAGTTTATTCATACGCCAGAATCAGCAACGCCTTACCTGTTTATCTTGCCCACTTTTTTTGGGCGCACGATCACCTAACCAGGCCGTGTAACCTTTCTGCACTTATCCAGCAAGCCCTAAATACCTAACACGCCGCACCCGAAGGCTAGAGCAGGATAGGACATTTTCCCCGCCTAGAGCTTTTTAGAGATGTTGGAGGCTGTAAATCAGAAAATATGAATATCCTGACATACCCTCTGCAATTTCAAGTCCTAGATGGGGAAATATATAAAAATCTACAGAGGTTATTCCCTATGATTTTATTAATCCTTGTTTTCATGTTGGTGGTATCGAGTCAGTCGCAAAATAGTGGAAATGAACCTTTCTCATGGGTCATGCAGAAACAACGGGGCGATAGTGGACGGACATTTGCTGATTGGTGTCACGAAAAGGCTTCTTTGAGTCCTGAGACTAAACATACTGTTGAGGTGTTGTTAGAGAAAGCGGGAACTACTGAGTGCGAGGCTGCCGATCGACAACTTTCGAGTCTCACGGAACTTACTCTCGACAGCAATCAAATCCGTGACATCAAACCGCTAGCATCCTTGACTAACCTGACTAAGCTTTACATCTACAAAAATCAAATCCGTGACATCAAACCGCTAGCATCCTTGACTCACCTGACTGCGCTCGCCCTCACCAACAATCAAATCAGCGACATCAAACCGCTAGCATCCTTGACTCACCTGACTACGCTCACCCTCTACAGCAATCCAATCAGGGACATCAAACCGCTAGCATCCTTGACTAACCTGACTACGCTCTACCTCTCCAACAATCAAATCAAGGACATCAAACCGCTAGCATCCTTGACTAACCTGACTACGCTCTACCTCTCCAACAATCAAATCAGCGATATCAAACCGCTAGCGTCCTTGACTAAACTGACCGATCTCGACCTTGATGGCAATCAAATCGGCGACATCAAACCGCTAGCATCCTTGACTAAACTGACCGATCTCGACCTTGATGGCAATCAAATCAGCGACATCAAACCGCTAGCATCCTTGACTAACCTGACTCGGCTCGACCTCGATGGCAATCAAATCAGCAACATCAAACCGCTAGCATCCTTGACTAAACTGTATTGGCTCTCCCTCGACACCAATCCGATCGGGGACATCAAACCGCTAGCATCCTTGACTAACTTGACTTTCCTCTCCCTCACCAACAATCAAATCAAGGACATCAAACCGCTAGCATCCTTGACTAACCTGACTCGGCTCACCCTCGACAGCAATCAGATCAGAGACATCAAACCGCTAGAATCCTTGACTAACCTGACTGAGCTCAACCTTGAGAACAATCAAATCAGCGACATCAAACCGCTACAACCTTTGGCTAACCTGACTCGGCTCAACCTTGAGAACAATCAAATCAGCGACATCAAACCGCTACAATCTTTGGCTAACCTGATTCGGCTCAACCTTGAGGACAATAAAATCAGTGACATTAAACCGTTAGCATCCTTGACTAACCTGACTGAGCTCAACCTTGAGGACAATAAAATCAGTGACATTAAACCGTTAGCATCTTTGACTACCCTGAAGTATCTCAAGCTTAGCAATAATTCGCTCGCTTCTAAAATTTGCCCTATCCAGCAAAGTTATAGATGTGTCTGGTAAATTACAGACTCAACCATACAGCTTTATTAGCAACTTTTATAGTTATCTTTGCTGTGTCGGCTTAAATCTCTCACACTTTGTCTTACCCTTAAACCTTTAGCGGGATTTTTTCGACGGGCTGTTAAGTCTTTGTCGAAGTGAAAAAGATTTAGAAGACCGTCGGAAAAATAGCCGCCTGCCCGTCCGGCTGAGGACATTTAAAGTCATGTGTCACGCGCTTGGCGCTATTTAATAACCTTAGCGGTTCCAGGCTCTGACTCAGGATAGATGGATATGCTGAGCTAGCTTTTGGGTGTGGGGTGTTAGGTATTTATAAAACCAGTTATGAATACCTAACCTCACTCTGCAACGCAGTCGTAAGACTTGCAAGCTCTAGGCTGGGAAATATGGTTATCCCCGCCTAGAACAAGGTTTTGGAGTGGGTGGGAAAATACGGAATTTAAAAAGCTGAAAGTCTTACCCGTAAAGGATTCTAAAACTCCTCAGACTGTTCAGACTTATTCAGACTTAAATCAGAAAAATCAAACTCTCTCAGAAGCAAAGAGAGAGAGAAATTTAATTCTTTGGAAAGAGTTTGATGAATCAACACGAAGGGAACTCAGCTATTTTGCGTACCAAGTTGCAATTCCTCAATTACCAAAAAGACCAACTTTGCCAGATGTATGGATAAGCTGTCACTGCGGAGAACTCTTTAATCAGATGATGTGCGATGTTGAATTTCAAAAGAAATGGGAGCAATTTTCCGGCAATTTTCTGACGGTAGAAATTCAGGAGGATACCTCGAAATCTGAACCGCGTGACACATGGGATTGGTGACAACTGGCGGTTACAGATAGCGGTTATTTAACCCTTTGGGTAACTTGTAGCAGTTCCGGTCGCGACTCAGGATACTTTCATATCCTCACCAATAACCCAACCCCCCCAGCTTTGATAAGTTTGCTTTGTTATTCATTACCGTTTCCATAAGTGACGGATGTCAAAGTTAAACTAACCATTTTCATAAAAGGCTGTCAAATC
>NZ_JAUBVK010000041.1:0-41396 GCF_036705795.1 Microcoleus sp. ARI1-B5 | reverse complement strand
TTGAGTGGTGTAATTTGGAGTGGAGAAAATGGGTATACTGAGCTCATGTTGGAACAGCTTACACCATAAGCTATTTAGGATAAAAGCCATAAACCAAACAATCTCTCTCAAATCTTGAGTGGTGTAATTTGGAGTGGAGAAAATGGGTATACTGAGCTCATGTTGGAACAGCTTACACCATAAGCTATTTAAGATAAAAGCCCTGAATCAAACAATTTATTTCAAATCTTGAGTGGTGTAAGTTGGAGTAAAGAAAATGGGTATACTGAGCTCATGTTGGAACAGCTTACACCATAAGCTATTTAAGATAAAAGCCCTGAACCAAACAATTTATTTCAAATCTTGAGTGGTGTAATTTGGAGTAGAGAAAATGGGTATACTGAGCTCATGTTGGAACAGCTTACACCATAAGCTATTTAAGATAAAAGCCATGAACCAAACACTCTCTGTCAATGCCAAGGGTTTGTACCACGGTTTCAAGAACGTCGGGCTAAAGTCAGCTAAAGTGTTGGCGATATCTTTACTTTTGACATCTACCATATTTTAGGAGATGCTAATGAATCAGCTCCAATTGATGAGATTGACTTTGATAGGATTGGTCAGCATTCTGTTACTGGGAATATTGGGTCAGTCGCAAATTAGTGGAAATGAACCTTTCTTATGGCTCGTGCAGAAACAACGGGGCGATAGTGAACGGACATTTGCTAATTGGTGTCGCAAAAAAGCTTCTTTGAGTCCTGAAACTAAACATACTGTTGAGGTGTTGTTGAAGAAAGCGGGAACTACTGAGTGCGAGGCGGCCGCTCGACAACTTTCGAGTCTCACGAAACTAAAGCTCGACAAAAATCAAATCCGTGACCTCAAACCGCTAGCATCCTTGACTCACCTGGATTGGCTCTCCCTCGACAACAATCAAATCAGCGACATCAAACCGCTAGCATCTTTGACTCACCTGGATTGGCTCTCCCTCGACAACAATCAAATCAGCGACATCAAACCGCTAGCATCCTTGACTAAACTGAATTACCTCTGGCTCGACAAAAATCAAATCCGTGACATCAAACCGCTAGCATCCTTGACTAAACTGAATTACCTCTCCCTCGACAGTAATCAGATCGGGGATATCAAACCGCTAGCATCCTTGACTAAACTGACTTCGCTCTTCCTCGACAGCAATCAGATCGGGGATATCAAACGGCTAGCATCCTTGACTAAACTGACTTCGCTCAACCTTAACAACAATAAAATCAGTGACATCAAACGGCTAGCATCCTTGACTAACCTGACTAGGCTCAACCTTAACAACAATAAAATCAGTGACATCAAACCGCTAGCATCCTTGACTAACCTGACTAGGCTCAACCTTAACAACAATAAAATCAAGGACATCAAACCGCTAGCATCTTTAGGGGTCTCCCATAATTCTTGTGGGGTAGACATCCTGGCTCCCGTTAAAAGGCTTTTTGGGAGATGTCTCTTGACTAACCTGACTGTACTCGATCTCCAAAACAATCAAATCAGCGACATCAAACCGCTAGCATCTTTAACTAACCTGACCGATCTCAACCTCAACAACAATCAAATCAAGGACATTAAACCGCTAGCATCCTTGACTAAACTGACCGCTCTTTACCTCAGCAGAAATTCGAGCGCACCCAAGACTTGTCCTCTCAAGCCAGAGTCTATCTGTAATTGGTAACAAGAACCTAGCTCTTAAAACTTGAGAGTTCAGAAAATTACCGTTTCCTGATGTGATTTCAAAGGTTAGAAGCTTTAGGCGGGAAAATTTATAAAAATCCACAGAGGTTATTCCGTATGATTTCATCAGTCCTTGTTTTCATGTTGGTGGTATCGAGTCAGTCGGAAAATAGTAGAAATGCACCTTCCTCATGGGTCGTGCAGAAACAACGGGACGATAGTGGACGGACATTTGATGATTGGTGTCGCCAAAAGGCTTCTTTGAGTCCTGAAACTAAACATACTGTTGAGGTGTTGTTGGAGAAAGCGGGAACTACTGAGTGCGAGGCGGCCGATCGACAACTTTCGAGTCTCACGGAACTCAACCTCTACAACAATCAGATCGGGGACATCAAACCGCTAGCATCCTTAACTAACCTGACCGATCTCTACCTCAGCAACAATCAAATCAGCGACATCAAACCGCTAGCATCCTTGACTAAACTGACCGATCTCTACCTCGGCGAAAATCAAATCAGCGACATCAAACCGCTAGCATCCTTGACTAAACTGACCGATCTCTCCATCGACAAAAATCAAATCAGCGACATCAAACCGCTAGCATCCTTGACTAACCTGACTTTCCTCTCCCTCGACAGCAATCAGATCGGGGACATCAAACCGCTAGCATCCTTGACTAAACTGTATTGGCTCAACCTCGACAAAAATCCAATCAAGGACATCAAACCGCTAGCATCCTTGACTAAACTGGATAGGCTCGCCCTCGATGGCAATCAAATCAAGGACATCAAACCGCTAGCATCTTTGACTAACCTGACCGAGCTCTACCTCGAAAACAATCAAATCAGCGACATCAAACCGCTAGCATCCTTGACTAACCTGGCTCTGCTCTCTCTCTACAACAATCAAATCAGCGACATCAAACCGCTAGCATCCTTGACTAACCTGACTGTACTCTCCCTCTACAACAATCAAATCAGCGACATCAAACCGCTAGCATCCTTGACTAACCTCACTGCGCTCGACCTCGACAAGAATCAAATTAGCGACATCAAACCGCCAGCCCCGACATCACCTATCACACAAACCCGCCTCACTTCTCGCCATGACCTAAATCACATCGCGGAGAAACTGGCTGTTCCTTCGCGATCACATCCACTTGCTGGTTTCTGGAAAGACGATTGCTCCGATCGCTTTGGGTTAGCAATTACTCCTGCAGGGAAAGGTCTCTACTCAATTTCGTTTTGTGGCCCTGGTGGGTGCTTTGTGCCAGGTACTTATCGGCCTAATAGTCCCATAGTCGGCGACCGAAGTTATCGTGTAGTTAACAACAATACAATTGATGTTGAGGGGCGTGACGGCTTCACTCGCTCCATTCGCTGTCCATCACGCTAAGAGCCGTCAACAACGGGCTAACAAGTCGCTGCACACCGACAACCTACAGCTTCGGTCGCAAGCTCCCTGTGCTTCCGGTTGCGGGTGAGCCCTGGCTTTAGGTTGCCAAATGCCGATCGTGTACTGGGGTCGATCGCAGCTAGCTACAGAAAACCGAAAACTAATATCAGGGTGACAGTATCCAAAATTAGGGTTTGAGATAGAGAATTTTTCATTTTGTAAATCGTTGAGGCTGGCGAATAAGGATTTTCAGCGCTCTAAATTTATATACCCACTTCAACAATAAGTTGATTTTTTTAATCAACAATACAGTAATGGGTTCAAATTGTGGCTGGGAAATGTGAGTTTCCCCGTCCAAACTTCTAGCGGGATTTTTGCGATGGTCTGTTGAGTCTTTGCCGAAGTGAAAAGATTTAGAAGACCGTCGCAAAAATAGCCGCCACCCTCCTAACTATTGGCAAAAACACAAGCTTCGTGTGTCACGCGCTTGAAGGTTTTAATAACCTTGGCGGTTCCAGTCTCTTGAAGCTGTAGCGCTTCCAGTGGTTGGGTTGCGGAATAAGTATTTATAAAAGAGTTATCAATACCTAACTTCACTCTGCAACCCGGTCGTAAGAGTTGCAAGCTCTAAGCTGGGAAATATCGATAGTCAGTAATTAGCATCAATAAAGCTCGGAGATTTTCAACTTATTTTTTTCATACCCTGATTAAGCAACGCCCTTCATCTCTATCCCGCAGGGCTTCAATCTTTTTTCCCGAGGCTTCCCCAACGGTTGCCAGGGCAAACGTGCTGCTGAGAAAGGCAACGGTGAGGAAGGTCGCAAACTGTCGTTGGGGATGTGCGCTCATCGCTTTGGTCGGGTAGAGGCTCGGTTTTTGAGCTGCGGCGGTGTCTTGTCGCTATAGGTAAATGGTAGCGCTCCGTTGCCTTTTAATCTCTCCTCCAACCATTTGGGTTTCTCGCTAAACGAGATCGACATCGTACCGTCGGGAGCAACGCGATACACCCATTTTGCCCCCGGACAAATAGACGACTTCATATCGGGAACCGATGCCGGCCATTTTCCGGTTTTGGCTGTTAGTGCTTTGACTTGCAAAATTTTCTGAGTCAGTTCCAAATCCAGCATAGATTTGGCTGCTTTACTGGTTTGGCTGGGAAAAATTGTAGATGTCCTACCTATATAATTCCACCACGCGAAGTCCTTTGCCGGGGCTGAATCAGAAACGCAAACATTCTGCTGGCGAGATGGTGCAAGCGATCGTTTATAGACTTGATAACTATCGATCGCACAAAAGCGAACATAAGGTTTGATCGCCGGCTTGAACCACACCAGGACATGAGATAAAGTCCTGTCTAAGATTTTCTCTTGTAAAGTTGGGGGATCGTTCGTTTCCGTAAATATTCCCAAAAAACTAGAAGCGCCCGATCGTTGTTGTATCGAAGACCACGAGTGTTTCCAAAGGAAGTCTTGCAAAAATTTGAACTTAAACAAAAATTCTCCCTGCACGGATGTCAATATCGATTCGCGGTAATCGTGTTCCAGCAAGCGCTGCTGCCACTGGGCCGGAAGGATCTCGGCTTTCCGCATCACCCCTGCTGGATATTTAGTCACAATCAAAGCCACAAGTTGAGAGATGAGGAGGGGGCTTTCTGTTAAAGACTGGTTGATTTTCCAGGATACTTCCAGCATTTCTGCTGCTGCTTGGGTCTGACCTTTACGGTATTTTTCTAGAATGTCTAGGGCTAAAACTTGTTGGAAATTAATCGGCCATAAATAAGAGGGTAGGCCAGCCGTCATATCTCCTTCCAGAATCCAGGTAATATCGGTTCCCCAGTGCGGCACTTCATTATTTAAAACCTGCTGGCGAAGTTCTGCTAAAGCCGTTTGCTTGGAGGCGAGATAGCGCTGTAATTTCTCTGAAGGTGGATTTACGGTATCGTTTGGTTTGGCAATCTCAGCGTTTAGGTACTGCTTTAAGTCTTGTCTGATTTCTTCAAATGCCTTTCGATCGTCCTCTGAAGACCTAAAATCTGCCCTAGACCCGATGGAGCGATCGGCAGAATAGAAACTTGCCCCGCCTCCACCGAACCCCACTTTAGCGAGGGACGCCGCCAGTTTCAACGCCGCATCATTCGGCTCAGTTTTGGGAAACCGTTGGGCATAAGCTGCTAAATCCTGCTCGATTTCTTTTTCTTGCACAGAGGCGATATAGTTGCCACCCACAATCCAGACTGCCAGCAGTCCCGCCAACCCAACAACCGAACCACCTAGAAATTTGAGGTTCCGTCTGAACGATGGGTTTTGAATGTCCATAAACTCCTCCTTCGCGCGATCGCACCTGAAGATGAGCGCCAGAATCAATTTGAACCATTGTCTTCTACATCTGCCGGCTTTCGATACTTTTAAAAGTTAAATCTTGTTAAGATGAATTGGATCGATGGGCGAGATTTATTTGGCGATCGCTCGTAGGTAATTTTGAAGTATTCGGTATTGAGTATTGGGCTCGCGACCTAAATCTTACCGTGACTGGTTCTACCACTGTGTCTCTTAGAGGGATGCCAGAGGATATGTCCCGGACATGGACTCGGTTTCCGCGATGGCAAAGTCTGCAAACGCAGTGAGTGAATTATTACGTAGCTTGCGGGCGCGTAGCGCATCGCATTCTGAGTAGGATGCCATCGCCTATCCCTTACCTTGATTGAGCACCGCCATGAAACTCAAGAACGTCCTATGGTAACTCCCGGCGATCGCTCTTGACCGAAGAAATCCTGTGCTTCGTGAGTTAGTTTTTGCATTTCATCAGCGGTCAGGGAATCTTTATTATGAAGATTCACGTAATCAGCAACGAATGCTGCATTTACATAAGTTTGCCAGATAAAGAGTTCCTTTCTGGTTCCGGCAATGGGGCGGTCAAAACTTTCACCTACATGGAAAATCGAATTATCTTCAGGATTTCCATAGAATTTGGGTGATTCCTTTTTTATGGGACTGCTAAAAACTTTGTAGCGTTTCCTGACAACCGAAGTTAAATGGGTAATTTTGACTCCCACAGGTGGATTATCTTTGTCCCGGTAGTTACCTTGGTTCATCCAAGCATTGAAAGCATCTATATTGCCAGATACTTGATAGCGATCGCCTTCCTCACTCTGGTTTCCATAGGTAGACAGTAGCATTCCTTTGAATAACTTAAAAACCTCGTCATCTGATTGATTCAAAGAAAAAGAGCAATCCTTTAAGATTTCTTTACAGCCTGTAAGAACTTTCCAAGCATCTGTTATATTTGTATGAATTGATAATGGTTGACTAGAAATTATGTAAGCCTTTTTCCTTCTAATGCCTAAGTAAACTGTGTGACGTAGGCGTAAGCCGGGGCGAAGCCATCGCTTATCATCGCCGGAGCGATATAGCAACCAGTAATCAACTTTTGATTTTGATCGAACCCAAATAAAGCCTCTATTCTGCGTTTAGCTTCACCCATATTTCCTCTATACTAACAATCAAAATGAAGTTTATATTTTAAGGCTCATTCATTATAAAATGGGTAAATATATGATTTTACTAAGGAATGTTTTTGACTAAATTTCTAGTAAGGTTTCGTGTTTTTTTTATAGAAACGTTTCTGATGTTACACGCTGATGTTGCAGATTCTAAAAGTTCATTATAAGCTTCGCTGTAGAGTATTGTACCTCGCAACTGGAAGTATGAAGTGTCAAATAACCTTTGGCAGATTAATCAAAAATGCCAGAATTTACTATTGTATGAGTCAGATTGTTTTAGCCCATAAATTGACCGCTCGAACTGGGTTAAATATAAGTTTTTGTGAGGTGAGCCGAATCGAAAACGATTACGCGAACATTCCGCAACAACAGTGACAAGTGTTAATTCCGGCACTGGCAGCAATTTTTGAAGCTGATAAAGATTGGCTCGAGCAGATTCATGACTCAACCCATACCCAAACTTTAGACCCATCTCAAGCAATTTTTCCCCATTTATCTACGATTAGTTACAAAACTGTTTACTTACATCGAATCATCGCTGAACAAACTATTGGTCGCCGACTTAGAAATGGTGAAGTCGTTCATCATTTAGATGAGGGAGGATAAAACTAATAACTCACCAGAAAAGTTGGTGATTTGTTCAAGTGCATCAGTTCATCATCGTTATCACCAAAAATCATTTCGTCAAAAAATGGCAGTAGATCGTCTAGTTCAAGTGGACGATTTGTGGTTTTAACAAAATGCCTACACATCACCTCAAAGTCGGAATGTGTAGGTCTGCCGATTTTCGGCAAACTTCAAATTCAATCAATTTATTTTCACCATGAAAATATTTTTCCTTGACCTAGACGGTACAATACGAGAGACAAAAAGCGGGGAAACTTTCATCAACCGACCAGATGACCAACAACCTATTCCCGGAGCTTTAGCAGCAACCGAGTATCTTTCTTCAATCGGATTCACTCTCATTGGCATTACCAATCAAGGTGGCTGTGCTGTCATTGACCCTGCAACAGGTAAACCACAGAAAAGTTTGGACGATGCGATCGCAGAACAGAAAATTAGCTTAGAGCTTTTTCCCAAGTTGTCAGAGATTTACTTTTGCCCGTCCTGGGGTGAAAATTGCTTTCAAGTTTCCCGTTGGTGTCAACTCAATTCTTTTCGGGCACCCACCGGCAACAGTGGCAGCTCAATCTCCTGTCGCAAACCAGGACACGGAATGATTCTTCGGGCTATTGAAAGCATTCATTCTGACGCTGATCCGATTGACTGGTCAGAATGTTGGATGAGTGGCGATAAAAGCGAAGATCAATTGTGTGCAGCAGCAGGCATTGTTTATTTTATTTGGGCAAATCTCATGCTCAAACGGTTTGGCGGGGCTGATTGTGAAGAACCACAGCAAGACACAAAAATGGTGAGATATTTCGATCGATTAATTCAACGGTAATTCAAGGGCGTTTTGCCGGAGCGCTCCCAGCTTTAATGCCATGAAAACGCTCCCATGTTGTACTAGGGTTAACTGCTGTTGCTTTGACAGTTGCTGTTGCTATTTATCAATTAGACCAAGAAACGAAAGAAATTGATAAATATCTTGCTGAGTATTTGGGGGAATATGAAGAAGAAGCTTATCCGATCGTCGGCATTCAAATTGAAGTTGAGAACCCCAAATAGAAAATGCTTCGCTGTTGAGTATTGATTTCTTGGAGGTTTTCTCATGGACATTGAACAAATCAAAGCAATCATAGGTGGCACTGAAGAAACTCTACGACTACTACAAGGTTTGCCCGAATATCAGGCGATCGAAAGTAGTGAAGGTTTCTCGACTCCAAACGATTTAGTTTTGGCAGATGCGATTCAAACCCTGTCTGAAATTTATCAGGCAATTGTTGAGTCAGAATATTATTTACCTGACTCAAAACCCGACCAAGCCCCCGAACAAGCCCAAGAAAATCCTAGCAACCTTTTTGATTTATTGGGAACCTAATTAGCGCATGAGCCGGGTCGGCTCCCTTTCCTTTGGCTCTGGGTTAAGCCGCTTTGTTTGCCGGGTCGGAGGCACTAATGCAGATCGAGAGTGCCTAAGAACGCGGGACGTTTTTTGCTCATAGAATCACGCTCTGATGCGACATTCTCCCGTACTTTTTCTGATTTTAACCCACACCTTTGAGGCCTGATCGCCATGACGAATCGCGATCGCACCCCCGCAACATTCCTTAAGTTGAAACCAATGCTCCCGGCTTTACCCCTTCAAACAATTAATCACACCAAAAGTAACTCAATCAGCTCAAAGCGAAGAACCACACTTAATACCAGCTCCTCTCATAGAGAGAAAGCTTTACCATTTGAGCTGATGAGATAAGTTTTTATCAGGAAAGCGATTGCGAAACAGCCGATGGAGAAAGGCTTTCATTGTTGAGGTTTTATGTTTCTGTCTTTGCAGTGATGAAAAATCGATACTCAATTGAGTATATATCAGGAATCTATCTGGAGAGCGCCATGAGTTATACAACCGTAGATAGATCAAATCCAACAGGAAATTATGACTTTGAGGCCTGCGCTCAAATAAATGAAGGAGAAGCTCGTACAGCAACTAGAGCTGGTTTTGATGGCTTGCTTCAGGACGCTCCTGGCTGTTCGACTTCAGTTGTGAATGGATTATCCCAGCAGTTGATTCACCAGATAAATGTCATCCTGCCAGATGCTCTGGTTAGCTTTGATGATCTGGATGTGGAACTTGAAGATGCAGCTTTTCCCTTCCTGCAACCTCCAGCTAAACAGGCGCTTGGGCAGGCCATTCAGGAGCGAGGCATCAAAATGTATATAAATTCAGCCTATCGAACGATCGCTCAACAACTTCTTCTCTATAGATGGGGTAGTGGCTGTGGTTATCCGGTTGTGGCTTCTCCAGGCAAAAGCAATCATCAAAGTGGTTTGGCGATAGATATCAAAGAGCCCGATCATTGGCAACCTTTTCTAGAAAAGTATGGTTGGCGGCGACTGGGTAGTTTCGATCCTCCCCATTTTGACTATGTAGGCGAGGGTATCAAAGATATCGGTAGTACAGCCATGTTAGCTATCCAAAAGCTCTGGAACAAGAACCATCCAAATGAAAAGATTGGCGAAGATGGTGATTACGGATCTCAAACAGAAGATGCCCTAAATCGCTCTCCAGTGATGGGCTTTGAGATAGCGCCGTGGGATGAAAAACCCCGAGTGCTAAGGCTCAGCCGACCGATGATGGAAGGTTCTGATGTGTTCAAACTTCAGGAAGCGCTGAAAAAAGGAGGTCTTGCTGTTTCAAGTGACGGTGTATTCGGAGCGGGGACAGATAAGGCAGTCAAAGAATTCCAGCAAAAAAAAAGTTTAACCGCAGACGGGATTGTTGACTCGAAAACCCGCGTACTAATGGCTTGAGCTGTTGGCAAGCTAGTTAACCAAGTCTTAAATTGAAAGATGCGTTACTGAACTAGCAAAATTTTCTCAAGACCTGGAACTTGTGGCTTTAGAATGCTGCTGCTGCAACGCTTGATGGTCTCGCTTTTTATTGATACTCGCTCACCCTTATGAAAATTCTGTTTTTCGCTGCCAATCCTGAGGGAACTGCAAAATTACGTTTTGATAAAGAGTTTAGCCAAATAGAGGATGGTTTGCAGCGCTCGAAGTTGCGTGACCAGTTTCAGCTTGTCCCAAAATTGGCAGTCGATTCAAACTCTCTACGACGAGCCTTACTGGAAGAAAACTTTGACATTGTACATTATTCGGGGCATGGGGGAGGGCAGAAAGGATTACTGCTCGACAGTCTGGATGGAAAATCTAAGCCAGCGACTGCTGAGGCGCTCTGTGGACTGTTCAAGCAGTTTCCGAACATAAAGTGTGTGCTGCTTAACGCCTGTTATACAGAGGTGCAGGCAAAGGCAATTGTTCAGCATATTGATTATGTTATTGGCATGAAACAAGCTATGCCGGATGATGCGGCGATCGCATTTGCCACCGGTTTTTATGATGGTTTAGGCTATGGTAAGTCAATTGATGTTGCGTTTGAACTAGGTTGTAGTGCTGTTCAATGTGAATGCGATCGAACAACGCGATCGCGCAAAGCCATTCCTGTTGATTTTGAGAAAGTTGAACCGCTACCAGACTACCTCATTCCAGTATTGTTTAAAATGGAGACAGGTTCGACTGGGAGTTTAACTAATCCTACCCCTGCATCCTCTGAGGCTAATTCGTTATCTGAAAAGCTGAGATCGAAGGACGATATCAACTTTTCAGATGCTCTTAAGATATATCGAGGACGAGTTCAAGAATTTCTGGCTGACTTTAATTTATCTACGATTGAAAAGTTTCAGCTCGCAATACTTGCAAACGTTTTGGGAGTTTCTGAGGCAGATGCTAATCGAATTTTGCAGGAAGAAGAGCAAAAGTTACAAGAGAATATAAACCCAGCTTTCGGGCTTTATTTATTACGTAATTCGTCTGAATCGAACCGAAAAACTCTACCTATTACCCTGACACAAATATCTAAAAAATATATAATTAGTACCCCGCTCAGTATACTACTATTAGCTGGAGTCGGATTAATTTTCTATCGAAAAATTGATTATTGGTCAATACAGTTTTATCTAATACATAGAAATTGGGAGAAAGCTGACCAACTAACTACTAAAAAACTACTCAAAGAAGCTGGCAGAAGTGACCTATTGAGAAGCAATCCAGAAAATATCAAACTCAGCGATGAAGAAATTAAACACATTTCCTGTACAGCACTCATAGAATTAAACAAACTGTGGGAAGGCTATAGCAATGAGGATTTTGGTTTTGGCAAACAGAACAGCATTTGGAAAAGCGTTAACCCGAAATGGGATGACCACGACTGGAATGAGTTTATGGTTCGCGTCGGCTGGAAAAATCAGAGCGGTGAGAGAAATAAGGAATGGGCGAGTCGTAAGGATCCCAATTTCTTTAGAAAAGCGAAGGAGGGGCAGTTACCATCTTTTTTATATGTCTCCAACGCAGGAATTGACTTCGGTGAGTTCTTTCGTCATGTACAAAGCTGTTCCCAAATTTGAGGAGTTGATAACAATAGATTAAAGCCTTACAGAGCGAGCCTTTGGAAACTCTAAGCCACTAAAAGATATGAGTTTAACTCACTGAATTAAGTGCAATTTCTCTCACTTTATCTGGAAGCTGGAGAGTGGAATGAACAATTTTTGAGTTAAAAAATATAAATAGTGGAGGAATGAAATAAAATGGCTGACCAACCTAAGCAAACACTGAACATTTATGCTCTCTTAATTGGGATTGACTACTACAAACCCAACCGCTTTTACCCAAACCTTAAAGGGTGTGTGCGTGACATTAACTTAGTAGATGACTACCTCAGACGAACGTTACAGATTCCAGCAGAACGAGTCCGTAAACTTACTTCTCCAGATCGAGAAGACTCAACTCTTTCACAGGTCAGGGGTGGAAACGAACCAGATGTTTTGCCAACCTACGAAAACATCGTCAATGCATTTAAAGAAATAACTGAGAAAGCTCAACCGCAAGAAATAGTTTACATCCACTACTCCGGTCATGGTGGGCGTGCAACTACCATCTACAAGGAACTGAAGGAGGATGGACAGCATGATGAGGGAATTGTCCCAATGGATATTGGCGAACAAGATGGGCGCTACCTGCGGGATATTGAGCTAGCTACATTGCTAAAACGCATGACGGATAAAGGGTTGATTGTCACTGTTGTTCTGGATAGCTGCCACTCCGGTGGTGCAACTCGCGGTGATTGTGCTATTCGCGGTTCGCAGGAGGAAGATACAGCAACTCGTCCCCAAGATAGTTTGGTAGCTTCTCGTCAAGAGTTGTTCGACAACTGGCGATCGCTAGTTGAAGGATCGAACCGCACTGCTTGGGTTCCAGACTCCGAAAACTATGTAGTGCTGACAGCTTGTCGTCCAACCGAATCTGCTTGGGAGTATGCAGAGAATGGAAAAGAGCGGCATGGTGCTTTAACCTACTGGATGATTGACACCTTGAATGCTGCTATTTTTGGAACGCTGACTTATAAAACCCTGCACGATCGCGTTAGTGCCAAAATTCAAAGCAAGTTTCGCGACCAATTACCAATGTTGTTGGGAAAGGGCGATCTTTCAGTGTTTGGTAGCAATCTTATCGCTAATCCATACACTATGGTCGTCATTGAGGTTGATGCCAGCCAAAAGCAGGTGAAGCTGAACGCACAATTGGCAAACAGCTTATGCATTGGGGCGCGATTTGCTATGTATCCACTAAACACCTCAGCCTCCGATCTGACTGACAAACAGAAACGACTGGCGATTGTTGAGGTTACGGATATTGAAGCATCTAGCGTGCGTGCCAAGGTTTTGGAAGAAGCGGATGGTGGCATTGGAGTTAAGGGGCAAATCGAGCAAGGTGCGCCTGTGGTCATATTATCTGCACCACCTTTTCTGATTCGTCGAGTTCGCCTGTTCGATCGGAAAAAACTTGGGGATGCAGAAGAAGAGTTGCTGACTCAGGATCTGGTGGAGCGACAAAAAGATGCTCTAGATCGGGTTCGGCAAGCTTTAGCGGAGAATGGTTGGGTGGTTGAAGTTCAGGGAGAGGAAGAAGCCCATTATCAGGTGGCGATCGGTCGGCAGGGTGAATATGAAATTTGCCGTGGGATGCCGATTAAAAACTTAAATCCTGCTCTCTCTATCGGCGGTCCTGAAGCACCGAAAGAGGTTGTAAAGCGGCTGGTGCATTTGGCTAAGTATCAAGCAATTCAAGAATTAGATAACCCAGAATCTAAGTTGAACGATTATCTTGAATTCGTGTTGCTAGACGAGAAAAAACAACCTTTGCCTGACCAGAGCAATATTGTGTTAAAGCAGGGTACGCTAGCGTATCTCCGAGTCAAAAATAACTTCAAAAATAACTCTCGCCAAGCGCTTAACGTAGGTGTGCTTGACCTTGAACCAACCTGGGCAATTTCCCAAATTCCCCTGCAAGGAATCGATGGGCCTTTCTATGAATTAGCACCTGAGGAAACATTAGACACTAGATTACGCTTCAAATTGCCTGAGAGCAAAGAGGATGAGCAAGCCTCTGAAATCCTCAAACTATTTGCTACTCGCGGGCCTGCTAACTTCCGTTGGTTAAGATTACCGTCCTTAGATAAGAAGATCGAAAGGCATCACGAAGCAACTCGTGGCAGTCAGAGTGCATTTGGCAAACTACTGGAGGCAATTGGTGAAGATCCCAATATTTCACCATCCTTAAATCGTGCTGCTGTGTATGAACCAGATCCCAAGGCTGAATGGGTCACGAAACAAATTCAAATTACTATCGAGCCATAACACTTTATATTTATCGGCGATGTGTTAAATAATAGGAAGGAGCGAAATGAAAGAGTTTCAATTTGGCAAAGACAAGATAAACACTCCGATGTTAACTTATAATGCGCTCGACAAATCCCATACGATCAGTGGTTTCGGCGGGCAAATATGATGGGCGACAGTAGAACCCTCCGAATAGCTGAAGACCAGGGCTGGTCAATGGTTCGTATGTCTATAGAGGACACGAAGCCCGACGGTTCCCAGCCCAAACTGTCAAAGCCCAACAACTTACGTGTAGAGTACGACACCTATTGGAACCAGTTCAACACCGAAAGGATGAAAAACCTCCATACGCTCCTGGCTTCTCAGGGGATCACCCCCATTTACGTCCAGTTTGGTATAGATCCGAAATGGCTTGACAAGGATAAGAATTTTGTTGGAAGCTATGTGAATGAACTGGCGGAATACTGGGCAGCCCACGTGGTGTGGATGAAGAAGAACGGCATAACCCCGAAATACATTGAGCTTTTCAATGAGCCGGATTATAATGATACAAACGGGAACGGGAACGGTTACGTAAAACCGAGCGATTACAACAGCATCGTGAAGGCTGTAAGGCGCATCCTAGATGAACGCGACTGTTCTGCCACCCGAATTGTTGGTCCAGGAAGAGCCCACTTCAATGTAGGGGCAAAGGACGAGTGGGTTGATGAACTGGATGCCGACGGCATCAGAGCCATCGACGCATGGTCTATTCACAGCTATGAATGGGGGAAGCCAGAGGACATTAACAATCCCCAGTATGTCCGCGACAACTGGAATGGTTTCCAGAACTCGGTTAAAGCGAAAGATCCGAGCCATTCAAAACCAATCTTCCTGACCGAACACGCTACAAAATGCACGACTTTCGACGGTTGCACCTACGATAGCGATGACGAAAAAGGTAAAGTAGACAATTTCGCTTCCAACACTCATTACTATGGTGTCCGTGTCTTTGAGAATGCGCTATCCTTCATCAACATGGGTGCGAATAGCATAATTGTCTGGCAGGCTTGCGACCAATGCTGGGGGGAGGCTTGCAACGAATCCCGGAACCCACAGTTTTTCTGGGGCATGGAAAAACTGGACGGAACGAAGCGCCCTGTTTATTACGCAATGAAGACCCTTTCTACAGTTGTCCCGGCTGGTGCTTTTGTTCTGAAATCGCCGCCACAGGCTAAAACTGGGATTTATGCGGCTGCTTTTACCACAGGCGATCGGTTTATAGCAGCATTCGCAAACGGGACTGCCGACCCTGATACCATTACGGTGAATGTCAACAATGCCAGCATATCTTTCCTGAAAGCGGAAGCGATGATAAACGGGGCAATCGAATCAAAATTCCTCACCGTCGCCAAAAATTCCTTCATCGTGGATCTGCCGGGTTACAGCACGTTAGTGGTGACATTAGCCATGTCAAGGTGATAAATAATTAGACATTAATGGAGTGCGATTATAAACACCAAAACTCATTTTTTGATAGATTGGCTGTCGAATAATAAATTATTTGTCGTTGTCAACGCATTTGTATCGCTAAGTAATTTGTTATCCGACACTAGAAAATCATAATCCTAAAGTTGAAAGATGGAGGAGAATAATGGCTAACAAAGCCCCTCTGAAAGATCTAGTTGTGATTCTTCCCGGCATCCTGGGAAGCGTTTTGCAGAAGGATGGCAAAGACCTCTGGGCAGTGTCAGGTCAGGCAGTCTGGCAGGTATTCACCAACTCAGAACAGACCTTCCAGAATTTAAAATTAGCTCAGGACGATCCGGAAGCACAAAGCTTGGGAGATGGGGTTCGCGCAACAGCACTGATTCAAGATACTCATTTGATTCCAGGATTTTGGAAGATCGATGGCTATACCAAAACAGCACGTCTGATTACCGACAACTTTGACGTGACTCCCGGCGATATCTACAACGCTCCAGATGATAAAGAGGCAAACTTTTACCAGTTTCCTTACGATTGGCGACGGGATAACCGGGCAAATGCACGAATTTTGAAAAAGTTAATAGACAAGCGACTCAAATGCTGGCGAGAAAAAAGCGGAGCCTCTGATGCCAAAGTGATTTTAATGGCACACAGCATGGGCGGGTTAGTGTCTCGCTACTATTTGGAAGTCTTGGAAGGTTGGCAGGATAGCCGAGCTTTGTTCACATTCGGCACGCCCTACCGGGGTTCGCTCAAAGCTGTCAACTTTTTGGCCAATGGTTACAAGCAGCTTTTTCTAGACTTGACAGAGGTGATGCGATCGCTTACCTCTATCTACCAACTCCTGCCGATTTACAAAGTTATCAACATCAATGGTGAATATCACCGCATTGCAGAAACAGACAACCTTCCCAATATTGATAAGCTCAAGGCGCAAGATGCTTTAGCATTCCACAGGGAAATTGAAGCCGCAGTCGAACAACATCTCAAAGATGAACATTACCTCAAATCCTTTGTCACAGTTCCCATTTCTGGCGTACAACAGCCAACCCTGCAATCGGCAGCACTGATTGATGGAAAATTAATAGCCAGCGAGGATTTACCAGAGGTATTGACAAATAGATGCGATTTTGGTGATGGGGATGGAACTGTTCCAAAAATTTCTGCGATCCCAATTGAGCGATCCAAAAACCTCGATAATTTCTTTATTGCCCAACAGCATGGGGGTTTACAAAATCAGGGTCAAGTGTTAGAAAATATACTCAATAATCTACGGTATAGCCAATTTGATTTGGGAGCTGTAAGGGGAAGTGAACCTCAAACAGCCATCAGTCTTAGCTTGGATGACTTGTATCTAGCAGATGAAGCTATTACCTTGCGTGCCAAACTTATTGGATTACCAGATTCAGCAACAAAGCTAAAAGCTAATATTCAAGCAGTTTCTCACGAGCAAACTGCTCTCACCCTTGATTTTGTCGAGCAGGAAAAAGAATGGATGCTCGCGATCGCTGACTTGCAACCGGGACTTTATCGAGTCACTGTGCAAACTGAGAACACCACCGAGCAAGCTCCAACTCCAGTTCATGATTTGTTTGAAGTTGTTCGGTAGTGGAGTTTAGACTAATCGCGCCTTAACCCTCTTCTGTTACTCTCCCGATTAAAAAAGTAAGAAATAAGCCCAGATTGAGCAGAACCATATAAAGTTTGGAATTGATTTATTGCCCCACTTAAATGCTTAAACCCAAGCACTAAATTACTGTAGTTTAGACTCGCTAAAGATGAGAATGGTGGCTTTCAGAAGAACTAGAGCCACCGCGCAGGGAGAGAATGAGGGTGAAAAATAAAACCTATCCACTCCCTTAATGAACAGTGAACGATTAAAGGACTTTCGTCAAGCAGCATACGAATTATTGGTACTCGCTCTCCTATGCTACATTCGAGCCCACTTTCCGCAGCCTCCACTGTCACAATCGATTTTTGCGGAATTTTGTGAACCCAAATGGTCGTTTTTATACACACAAGTGGGAAATTGGACTTGCGATCGCCAGTTCAGTTTAGCCAAACTCCGAAAATTCGTAGTGTGACAGTTCAGGGTGCGGAATGTGGGTTCTAAAACTTTCCTCTCTCTATAGGATTAAGTTGAAGGATGGAATGCGATCGCGAAATTAGATTGCGAACCGTGAATCCAACAGTCACACTTCACTCTCCAAGCATTGGTCGTACCCGCAATTCTCGTGAAGTTCCAATTAGAACCTCCAACGAGCGAGCCTTTATTTGATTGCAACCTGTAGCTTATAAGGAGTTACGCTTCAGGGGGTAAGATTGTGAGCCCATATTTTGGTGCAGTCGCTAGCAGCTTATCGATCGCAGCCCGATCGGGCACAGGTGGATTGAGCGGATCGGCTACAGGTCTCCCAACTTCAGCAAAGAACATCTCCAAACCAGCAGGTGTTACCCAACACAACATTCGCGCTCGCGCCGTTCCAGTATTTTTGAAACTGTGTTTTTGTCCCCTGGGAGAATGTAAGAACGTACCGGGTGTTGCCAAAATAGTTTGGTCGTCTAAGCGAAACTCGACTTCACCCTCAAGAACGTAAAACGCTTCATCTTCACGGCTATGAATATGGGGAGGCGTACCGACCTCTGGATTACATAAAATCTCAATCAGCGCATATTGCCCCTGAGTGTTCTGCCCCAATGCCTTGAACGTGACAGCATCACCGGCAACCGTCACAACATCGCCTTCTTGAGGCATCATGACTATTCCTTGTTGGTTTAGAGTCATCTGTGCTCCTCGTTTCTGCTATAGAACCCGTTTGACATCTTTTACGGTCTTGCGGTAGCGCGACCGCCAAAGCACTACCGAACAGCGATGCCTTATTCTAGCAGCTTAACGGATTGAGAATCGGAAATAATTGAACGCTCAAATTCTCGAATGGAAAGATGTAAAATTTTAGTCAAGGAATTTGAGAGAAATGCGGGCGTCGGCGACTGCCAAGCTCAACCTTTTTTTATCAGGCTGATGATTAGAAGGCTTGCACCCTCTTCTTAGATGTCAAATGGGTTCTATAGGTCGCTTTTCGCTCGGCTTTCCCAAATAAAAAATACCGAGAGCAAGTGTAGCTCCCGGTATCAGCTTTTTCCAGTTCCGCTGTTGTTAAGTAAATCCAATCAGGCTCAATGAAAGGAAAATTGACCTCACTCGATTAAGCACAGTCTTTCTGCGTACTGAGTTCACCACTAAACACGCTTGCCCCATCGTTATTGGTTAGCCTGTTCCAAAGCGGGATTCGTTGAAGATCCAGCAATTTCGGCTAAGTTAATCTTGACGACTTTATTGCGAGCTTCAGTTACTTTGGGCAGGGTTAGCGTTAGAATGCCATCTTTGTATTCAGCTTGCACGGAGTCGTTTTGAATGTGTGCGGGCAAGGGAAGCACCCGGTGGAATTTGCCGTAGCGGAATTCCGAGCGGACGTAGCGGGGTTTTTCTTCTGTGTTTTCGCAGCGGCGTTCGCCAGAGATAGAAATTGCTTCGCGGGTGACTTGAACGTCAACGTCTTTGGGGTCAATTCCAGGCAGTTGCGCTTTTAATACGAAGTTGTCCCCAGCATCAACCAATTCCAGAGCTGGCATCCAAGCGGCTTCTGAGTTATCTCTCGCTGTTGCCCGTTGGTCAAAAGCTTTATCGAGTTGCTCGCGGATGGTTTCAATTTCTGTGAAGGGTTGCCAGTAGCGCATCAACATAATCTGTCACCTCAAAGATTGGTAAAGCTTTATAAGGAATGTTTGGGTTTAAGCTCGTTGCTTACAGTTATCATGATGCCGCTTTCTAAGTAGGAGCAACAGTCGGGAAAACCCCACTGAGTTGGTCGTATTTGCCAGAATGAACGTGAAAGAATCAGAATTAATTGGCAGTGAAGAAAACCGTACAAAGTTATTCCTAGAAACCGAAAAGGCTTTGGGAACACCATGATGAGCCTGCCGAGCGAACGTTCATCACGGCGCGAGCGTGGAGGGAAGGCTCGCCGGTGTTGCCAACCGTACCAAAAACAGGGTGCGGGTGATGACGCAGTTTGCCGAAAGCGGTAGGCTAGAAACAGCTATGAGCACAAAATCTTAAAGCGTTGGAAGTGTAGCCAAACAAGGTTAGGTCTTAAAGAATTACTATATTACGATCGATTATGTTAGAAGAATCTACCGAAAACAAGCAGATAGCCAAGCCATTGTCGCAGGAAGCCATTCAGCTATTATTAAAGCGCACAAACCGCATTGCGCGATCCCATCATCCAAGGAAAGCACCTCCGATACTAAGGGGAGTTGCAGCAATTTCGGGGCGAACATCTTGTTTGGTGTAGTAAATCAGCTCCGATCGTCGTTCCCAATACTCCTCCCGCAAAAGCAACTGACACATCATAGCGGTTCACTCCGCCAACAACCAATGCCATTGCTGACAAAGCCGCAACAATCACGATTAGCCAAAACCTCGACACTCTAGTAACAATTGCTATTCCTGGAATGACGGTCACTAGGAAGTAACTAAACGACGCAACGACCGCTGTTACTATCAAAATTGCTTCTTGTTGAACGCGAGAAAATTGGTAAA
This sequence comes from Microcoleus sp. ARI1-B5, assembly GCF_036705795.1. Taxonomy (NCBI): domain Bacteria; kingdom Bacillati; phylum Cyanobacteriota; class Cyanophyceae; order Oscillatoriales; family Microcoleaceae; genus Microcoleus; species Microcoleus sp. ARI1-B5. The sequence continues at coordinate 21,397 of NZ_JAUBVK010000041.1, read as the reverse complement.
GCGCCAAAATAATGGGAATGAGCCCTCCTGATACATTTAAACCAATATAACCATAAAACTCGCATTGGGTTTTGTATGAAGGTAAGCACAAGCACTTTAACAACCAAAGCGGAAAGATTTCAACGCTAACTCGCTGTTTTGACTGGCGGTGCGGTGTCAATATGAAGAGCGGTAAATTGATATAGCACCCGAAAAAAGCTGCAATGAGGAGAGGTAAACCCAACCCAGGGGCAATGCCCAACCGAGCAATTAGGGTTGAAAACACAATTGGATAAATTTTGAAAAGTAGAAAAACTGCGTACCAGCAAATCGCTGCAAATAGCAGCAAAACAAGCAAGCACCCCAGGCTAGATGTGGGTTTAATAATCCAGCTAGATGCCCCTTCTCTACTGATGGCAAAATTATTGTGTAACCAGCGTGTTAATCGTTGTTTTAGGAAATACATCGCGCCACTTTAGTAGAAGAGATATTTACATTTTTTATTTCCTATCAGGCTAACTTTACGCATTTAGATAATCACTCCACACCAACAATTTTTTAACTTTTGGGGAAATAATGCTTGATTTGAAATTAATTAACATCGTTCCACAAACGAGATGATAAGTCAATTCATAAAAGTCATAACCTTAATTTCATAAAAGTCATATATCTTACTAATTTATAAGACCGTCTCCAACTGAATTCGGTATTGTAACCCACATTTCGCCTCCACTATATATAGCGTCTCACAACCATTACTAGGTGGGCATTTAGGGTAAATCAAAATACTCAAGGCACTATATATAGCCAACCTAAACATCAATTCCACTACAGAAGCGAGTATGCGAAAGTTGAGGGTGCGGAATGTGGGTTATAAATCGGCGGAGGTAGTGTTCGTGTAAGTTGTTGCTTGACAATCGCATTTATCCTGTATTCGCAGAGCCAGCTCCACATCACCCAGCACCAGCAGGTTCCATCTTGTACAAATCTTGCAACACAGCCTTGACGCGGGAAAATGCCCAATACTCAGTTAGGCAGGCCTCTGGCGGTGATGGAAGGGTTGTGTGCATACAAAGTGTAGCGCTCGCACTCGCTCGATTTGGGGTATGGCGGGCGTGTTGGGGTTTGGGTTTAGTTTGCCTCAATTAGGGTGTTGGTGGCGATCGCGCATGGCGCGATCGCAGCTCCTGCTCCTATTAGTTTCCTTGCTCCTTCAACATAGAAAAGGCTAAGATGTTCGCGAAAAGCAGTAGATTTAGGCTCACCATTCCGTCGCGGTGGCATTAAAATTGTACTGTTATTCTAATAAGTTGTGCGGCATCGCAATGGAAAATACAAACTCAAAGCAATCGCCCGCAAAAAACATTGCTTAAATTCAAAACTTTTCTAAAATGGCTTAACAGGGACGGCTTGAATAGGATTCCAAAACAGTTGAAAATCCTGGTTGCTGCTTTACTTACGGTTTCTCTAGGGGCAGTGGTTTCAGTTAAAGCAAATCCTACCATTGAACCCATACAGTCCAGCAACAGCATTCGCCATCGCCTAGTAGGTCATACAGATAAAGTTTTACGCATAAGCTTCAGTCCTGATGGAAAGACTATTGCTTCAGGTAGCTTTGATGAGACGTAAGGATTCAGGTGAAAAATAATTGATTGAGAGCCGAAAAATATGGTAATGTAGTCAGATGAGCGAAAAACCCGAGTGATCGGCAGCACTACAATTAGGAATAGTTGAGCAGTCCAGGCGTGAGGAACTGGTCAAAATTGTGCTGACTCAACAGAAGCTGATTGAAAAACTACAAGAAGAACTCGAAAAGCTCAAAGAGAGACAGCCAAGCAATAGCTTTCACATCATCGAAACCCCCATCGAGCGATCTCATACAGAAATCAGAACTCGGCAAAGTTGATAACTCAAAAGAATCAGAAACAGAGCCTGCATCGCAAACCCGGAGGACAGCCGGGACATACAGCGGTTCCCGCTGTAATGTGGTACAATAGATAACAATAAAATATCATTTTGTATTCAACGCTAATGAAAGCATATTCGCTCGATCTCCGATCAAAAATAGTAGCAGCACATCTGGCCCAAAAGATGTCAAGCGAGGAAAGTAGCCATCAGGTTTGCTGTGAGCAAAAGCCTCGTCCAAAAATTGGTGAAACAACAACTTTCCCGAGGGTGATTTACAGCCTAAACAGAGGGGTAAACCACAACGAGCGTCACCTGACAAATGCGGAAGCACTCATCAGAACACTGGTGGCAGAGCATCAAGATGCTACCTTGGTAGAGTTGTGTGAATTATTTGCTATTAAGACGGGAAATTGGGTGAGTCGGACGGCGATGTGTCGCTACTTACAGAAATTAGGACTCAATCGTAAAAAAAACATGGCACAGTAGCCAAGGCGGGACTGAAAGAGTCCAAAAATTCAGGGTGGAATATTGGGAAAAAATCAAAAATATCGAGCCGAAAAACTTAGTATTTTTGGATGAAACTGGTATTCTACGCTCGTTTGAGTAGAACTTATGCCCGCTCCCTGCACGGGACAAGAGTATACCAAAAAAAAGCATTCTATCGGGGTGCCAAAGTCACAGCTATTGGCGCAATTAGTATGAATAAAGTGTTGGCATTGATGACAATGAATGATTCAATGGATGGACAGGCATTTGCTATATTTATTCAGCATTTTTTATTTCCTCAATTATGGGAAGGAGCGGTAGTAGTAATGGATAATTTACCCGCCCATAAATTAGCATCAATCAAAGGGGGAACTTCCGCTGAGATCCTCAGCGGTTGTGCTGCCTTTTTAACTGCTGCTGACATCCTTGAATCTTTCTTTGAGTGGAGATTATCGAACAACTTGAAGTGTTCTTTTCCCTCTCGGAATATCACTGTTAACAACATAAAAATCTTGCGGATAAATCCAGTGGGTACCCAGGGGACCGTGAATTTGAATGCCGGTCATAACGGCATAGGTAAAAATAGATCGATCCAGGGTATCTAAAAGATGTTCGACATCCTCAGAAATAATTCGAGATGCCAATTTTGTAATTTCTATTAAATCGGGTTTATCTCCATAGGTAATGGTTGAAAGAATTTTTTGCCGAATAATTGTTTGTTCAATATCCTGCATATCCATTTCTAGCTTCAGGTGCCCCGCTGCCAACTCTTCAACAATCGCTTCTAATGCTCCACAGGCATGGGAAGCGTTTTGAATACCATCTCGATAAACCATGCCAATATCGCCATGTCTAGAAATAGCGATGTGGGGCATGGCATAAAAGGTAAAACGACGGATGCCATCAACTATAGGGGTATGGTCTGTCGCAGAAGCTAACCCAGTTTTGCCCATCATCACAAATCCAGCTAAACTGCAACAATTAAAGGTTTTCCCCCAGTATCGAATTACTTCGGCGAATAGGGGTTCGGCGATTTCATCCCGACAAATTGCTATCATTCCCATCGTATTTTCATCACAAAAACCGTAGGCACTCAAGCTTTGGAACGTCTTTCTCATGTACTTGCTCATGGGTAATGCCCCTGGAAAGTGAGTAGAGAGCGTTTGATGAAAAGCTGGAAACACATTAGGGTCATAACCATTTAGTGTTTGGGGGATAGTTTCGCCAAGCTGATTGATAGAATTCTGGGTCATCTTCTCGCTGCTCCTAACTAACTGGTGAGATCCTTCACTTTAACCCTCTTTTGTCACTCTGGGAAAATAAAAATTCGAGCCAAATTTTCAACTGTAGATAGAGTAAGGATTTGAGCATTTATTTTCTAACAGAATGGCTTAAATCAAGGTTTTTGGTAAAAGTCTTATGCTATAACCATCCCAGATTATTTTATGCCGAAAGTGACAAAAGAGGGTTAAACTGTTAACGGTTGCACCAATTCCTTGACAGGTGCTTCACTGTCATCTGGCTGCTGCACCCGAATTAGCCACCCTTCGGCTTTGGAGTAGTTATCTTTTTGCACTTGTTTAATAGCTTGTTTGAAGTTCAACTGTACGCCCCAAACATCGCTCGTGAAGCGCTTTTCTTGCTTCATTTTGTCGAAGAACCCGACGGCTTCGGGGTGAGATAAACCACCTTCGGTTTTAGCAATAGAGAGCATTACTTGACACTCCCCAACTATCAAGGTGTGGGGATTCTTGCTTCATCCGTCCTCTCGCGCTTATTATTGCTAATCCCCTGAAAGGATACGTCCACAAGCGCACACTCCCGGCCCGACCGCATTTGAAATGATTTACTTAATTGTTTGTTCCTCTTTCCTACACGCTAGTCGCACGTAGCTGAGCATTGTAGACGGGGAGAACCCAATATTGGCTATCTAGGCGTTTTATCGCGTTGCCATTTTTCTAATAACATAGTATTCCAGAATGTGTCAAGAGAAAGCCGTCATAAAATGACGGGGCTTGTACCCAAAATTTTGGTCAAACACATCATCCGCCATCTTCGCATCCCCACAAACGTAGTAGTGACACTTAGGATGGGAGAGCAATTCCCAGACATCCTGGGACTTCTGCTGCATCAGGTTTTGCACGTACAGCTTTTGGTCGCCAAGACGGGAAAATGCGACTTCCAGATCCGAAAGCACCCCTTGATTCCGCCACGTCTGCATTTGCTCCTGATAGAGGAAGTCACTGTGGTTGCGACAGCCAAAGTATAGGGTGGCATCGCCCAAGGCTTGCCCTTGCTGCAACAAGGCATCGCGGTACTGGAGGAAAGCAATCAAGGGAGAGACACCTGTACCTGGTCCCACCATTAGCATCGGTGCATCGAGTTCGTTAGGTGGACGGAAGCTAGAAGTCCGGACACCGATGCGAACCTTTGCTCCTACTTCCAGTCCAGCTAGGTAGTTTGAACAGAGTCCTTGGCGGACTTTGCCTGCGTCGGTTTTGATTTGCAGTACACCAACGCTGATTTGTAGGTGCTGAGGATGGAGCAAGGGAGAGGAGGAAATCGAATAGAGGCGCGGCTTTTGTTTGGGTAGCAACTCCAGTAAAGCCGCGAGGGTAATCTCTGCCGAGGGAACCTCATCGAACAGATCGACAACACTCATGAAATTGTCCGCGATTGTTTTCTTGAGCGAAACGTTGTCGGGATTGTCGTCTGCCTGCCGGAGAATCTCCAGCCAGCTTTCGCTGGCGATGTTTCTCCTGGGGATTTTGGGCTACGGAGTACAGGTAGGCAAGCAGTTCGTTGAATGGTTCCCGTAAAGCTAGATCAACGTAAGGATTCAGGTCGAAATTTGAGGAATTAAAGATGGTTCTTGGATATCGGGATTAACCATCGCTTTTATAGCTTGCTCACAAAAATCAATTACGGAACGTCCTTGACGACGACAAGTTTGTACAATCGTTAATAAATTGGCAGTATGTTTAAACCGCTCGATTGAACGGGAACCGCCACTAACCTTTCTTTTTGTTACTGCTAGCCGGAGTGTTCGCTCGGAGGGCGTTATTGTCTGGAGGTACCTCTGGATGGTCTAAAAAATACCACCCGGAGATCTGTTTTGTCTCTCCGGCGATCGCAAAAGCTTACTGGCTTCTCAAGAATGCCAGTGCAATCCACTTATCAATAGAGGACTTAACTTTTAGCGATCGCTGGTTTAACTTTTAGTCCAGACGGCAAGACGATTGCCTCAGCAAGTTATGACGGGACTGTCAAGCTCTGGAATTCAGCAGATGGTACGTTAATTAACACGATTTCAGACCACAGTGCAGGGGCAGGGGACGTGAAATTTAGCCCCGACGGTCAGATGGTTGCTTCCAGCGGTGTCCATAGCAAAGTGAAAATATGGAAGCTCGATGGCACCTTAGTGAAAACATTCACAGGACATCAGGAAGCTGTAACTAGCGTAGCTTTCAGCCCTGACGGTAAAACCCTCGCCTCTTCCAGTGCTGATAAAACAGTGATTCTGTGGAATTTGGATTCGGTAGGTGCAGGGAACAATTTCTAGGGAATTGTAAGTAGAAATAGGGGGAACAGCCGGGATGCGTCACCCCCTCAGATGTTTGAGGTATTGCAAAAGTTCGTGAGGGCGTTTTGAAGCAGCCACCCCTAAAGAGCATCAAACTGGCTTGTGAAATTTTCATAACTCCCCACAAAAAATTAACACTTACTTCTTCTGGGGTACATTTCGAGGCGGGACAGCACGACCTTCATAAAACCGGCGCTCTAAGTTACCTAATCCCCACCATGCCAATGCAGCAGTAATCGGTAGCAAATTTAGGAACACAGAAGCATGATTCGCTAACGGTAAAACCGCCCATAAAATGATGCCCAAGAATGTCACAATCAACCGAATTCGTTTCAAGTTGGCAAGCGCGCGCCGGCAACTCCCACAATTGACTGTATGCGAATGATAGCGATCTAGCAATACTTCAGTAGATAGGGGAGGTGACAGTGATTTCCCAGGAAAAGGATCGGCGGCAAATTGATTCACCCATTGACGTAATTGGGAGACAAACGTATCTGCTTTAGTAGGCAAATAAAACGCCTTACTAAAGCGTTCACTACCCCCCTTGGCTTCTAAGTAACGCTCTTGGTAATGCAAGAAGATTTGGTCATCTTCTAAGATATTATTTTGCCCAATGTGAGAATACCAGCGCGGGGTGAGTTTGATAAAAAAGGCGGGAAGAGGCGAGGAAAACTTGAAGGGAAACCGAGCAAACACCCGACACTCACCCTTACGAACGGGCGTGGCATAAACAACAGTCATTGTTCTGCCAAACTGCTTTGAGGTCAGGTCATGCCACATTAAATTGGGAGCAATAAAGCGAGTATGTTGCTGCCCTAGCGTGCCTTTGCGCGGGCCTTCTTCCCACAAGCCGGTAAACCCTTGCTTGTTTGACGAGCACACTTCTAACTCAACCGGGGCAGCATTTGCGCGGTTGCCGACGGATTCATGGTGTGTAAATGGCACGTGACTGGCATCCAACACATTTTCCAGTAGTGTCAGCGCATCATAGGGCAGATCGCGAAATGTGTTGAGGCAAATCCATTCCTCGGGCGATTCCTCAAGCGGTTCAATAATTGGGACAGCCACTTTTGGCGCCTGGTCTGGTTGACCCGGATAAACAAACAGCAATCCTTGGCGCAGCGCAGTCGGTAATGATTGAACGCAAGCCCGTTTTGATTGTTGTGGCGTTGTCCCAGCCACTGCTTGCGGGATGCGCTCGCACGCGCCATCGCCTTGAAATGCCCAGCCGTGATAGGGACATTCCAGCAATCCGTCTTCAGCAATTCTCCCTTCAGAGAGGGGCGCTAACCGATGGGGACATCGATCCTCAAAAGCTCGCCAGCAGTTAGCTTGAGTGTCCCACCACAACACCATGTCTTGACCTAGCAGGGTAAATTTATTGGGCTTAGTCTTGTCTAAATCTTCAACATAATGGACAGGATACCAGGCTTCCTTGCAGTCAAATCGAGTTGGGTCAGTGCCGCCGGCAAAAAGTTCATTCGGCTGGTTGACTGAGACTTGCGCTTCGGTCAGCATATTCAAACGATTTAAATTTGGCTTAAGAACAAAGATACTTTACACATCTTAACAACTCGCTCACGTCATGCAAGGAGTGATGATTGTGCATTGCCAATATTTAGCGATTCATGGGGAAGTCAAAGGCTGCTGAGTTTCCAAAGCCGGCACATCGCAGGTCACAACAATAGCAATTCTCTAAACGCTCGCGACTTTATTAGTTCCGAATTAGAACCGGGATGTAACCAGTGTAGCGATCGCACTTCTTCACTTCCTACCCCAGTTGCAGATCGCATCCAACTCAACAGCCGACAGAACCTTGGGTTCCATCCCGTACAAATCATTCAGCACCGCCTTGACATCAGGAAACACAAAATACTCCGTCAGTTTCCCAATCCGGTAGTTAAAAGGTTGATATCGGTGTTTGAAGTACAGCTCGACATTCCCCCGGTGTTCCCATAATCCCAGCAAGTTGACAGCGACATCCGAGTAATGCGATCGCACATCCCGCTGTACTTCTGCAATGCGCTGCTCGATCGGTCGGGTAGTAATGCCGATTATTAAAGTCAGTGAAGGAGTCGCCTCCTCCACTGCTCTCCAAAACGGAACGTGATAGTTTCCCATCATTGGGCTCCTCAATAAAACGGCTGTTGTCATCAGTACGTCATTACCAACATATCGTTTTCCCAAACCCAAAGGCTTGGTTCCACTGGTGGCTTAGGTTTAGCACTTTTGCAGCTAGATTTGTTACCGAGACTGCCATCATTGGCAGTCTTTGTGTCATGGCAATGTCGATGGAGTAGTTGCCAATTATCATACGATTCCCTTCCACCTTTTGATTTGGGGATGATGTGGTCAACCTAAGAGCGAATCTCCATCTTTGAAGTAGTTATCGCAGTGAGCGCATTTCCCTTTTTGTCGCTTGAGTAATTTAGCCACTCTTACGGGTATTTCGGGGTGTACTCCCATTCTTGAACTCCAATATATCCAGTCCCCGTCATAGGGTGATGCCATCCCTTTTACTTTTACATAGCGCTTTATTTCAGTGGAGCTATGTTGTATTAGCTTTAGAGGATTATTACCCTCTCTGGTTGCGAACACCCAGTTATTGCTTTCTACAGTTTTGAAGTATTTCAGGCGTATCCACTTTTTGCCTTTATTCCTATGACGATGGCGACCCCATTTAAGGAGCTTCCAAACCACTAAGTGCCACAGCCTTGTAAATATTTTCTGGCTGACGACTGTTGAGAAGTAGTTACACCAACCCCGTATGATAGGATTGAGATTCTTAATTAAAGTCGCCTGGTTTAAGCCACGCGACTTATTTATTACTTCTGCAACTTTTCTGTAGTGCTTTTTCTGACTTTCTTTACTGGGGGTGATAATAGTCTTAAATCCGAGGAGTTTACCCTTGACTCTGCCTGAATTGTGTTTCCCAACGGGGAATTGCCTGACATTGAATCCTAGGAAGTTAAATCCAGGTTGTTCATCATCTAACTTGTTCAGGGTGTGGGCTAATCTTGTCTTACTCGGTTTTAGTTCTAACCCAATGCCACTTAACCACTTCTCTATCTCTACCTGACACAGCTTTACAACTTCTACATCCTCATGGAGGACTACGAAATCGTCCGCATATCTTATCAATGAAATCGATTTGATTTTGTCTCGTAATCCATAAGTATGACCACGACAGTCTCTCATCTCGAATTTTGGGGCTAAACCCATAATCAATTCCTCAATCCCATGTAAGGCGACATTGGCAAGTAGAGGTGAAATCACCCCGCCCTGTGGTGTCCCTTCATCAGTTGGGAACAGCTTGTTTCCATCCATAACACCAGCTTTTAACCAAGCTCGGATTTGTCTCCGTAGGGTAGGATAAGTATTCAATTTGTTGAGAAGTGCATCGTGATTAATACGGTCGAAGCATTTACTGATGTCGGCATCTAGCACATATTTGGCTTTCTGCTTTATTGCCGAGAATATTGCTCCTATCGCATCGTGGCATGAGCGTCCTGGTCTGAACCCGTATGAGTTAGGTTCAAATCGCGCTTCCCATTCTGGTTCTAACACCAGCTTGACTAACGCGCGGCATCGCTCGGTCTTCCATTGTAGGTATGCCCAAAGGTCGTTTTTCTTCTGTTCCAGGCTTAGGAATCCATACCCTCCTAGTTGGACTGACCTTTGACCCCAAATTTAATTTTTCAGTGAGTTCTAGACGTTGCTTTGGAGTTAATGATTTAACGCCATCTACTCCAGCCGTCTTTTTCCCCTGATTATCTTGGGTAACTCTACGAACCGATAATGCTTTTGCTGCCCAAGAACTTATCAACAGTTTCTGGAGTCTGCGTACTAGCTTGACCTCACCACGATTAGACGCTTGATATATCCGTTTTTGCAACTTAAAGACGTTACGTTCCAGCTTTCGCCAGTTGATATCGCTCCATTCATACATCGGTTTTATTGCCGTGTTCATGACATTTACATTGCTACTTGTAGCTATATCATCCGTATTACCGTGAGTCCGTTAGCATATCCTTCACCATTACAGTGAGGCGTTAGCTTCTGACTCAATCTCTACCACCTGTTACCTGGAAATCCAGATATTTCGTGCAAAGCTTGACTGCTCGAAGTATTCGACCTCTCCGAGAGTAATCAGGTGGGTTACTTCGTTCCTCATAACCATTGGTCTGTTTCGTTAGGATGTCACCTATTCACCGAGTTTTTGGGTAACGTAGGTATGCCGATACAAATCCTCATACCACCCTCTACTAATGCCCTTTTTGGGACTCCCAGCGTATAAAGCCTTATTTCGCTGGTTCATCTTAACGGTGATTCAGGCAGTGACTTCACTTTCGTTATCCATAGGAACTTGCTCACGGGATACCACTTTTTAGGCTAGTAGCTCTTTCCGCTTTTATCCCCGCTTCACCGATTGAGGGCTAGTCTCTACAGTGGGGGATATGCTTTCACCTCTACGTTTGAGGGGCAGGGCTTGACACTTTCTAGGATACTGATGTTCACCTGCTTTTGTTATGAAGTTGTCATCTACAAGGGATTAAAGTGCGAACTCAATCCTGATGGATTACCCTGTAGAAGCCAGTCATCCCCCGATTTCTCGGTTTCGACTGAACGAATCGCACTTGTAGAAAATGTTGCCATCCGCTTTTACTTCAAGGAAATACAGCGAATTTAGCAGAATCCGGCGAAGCTGTGCTCGATAAATCAGCAAATCAGCCCGCCGTTCTTCTAAACAAGATAACCCCGCAGTTTCGGCAATCTCTACAGAGCCTTCCAACTTCACTAACTGGTCCAACAGCAAGGGTTCTTGGACTGAGTTGAACAGCGCCAGGGGAAGAGCGCCGACGGGGATTTTACCCAAGTCGGTAAACTGATAAGAGCGAGATCCCTCCGACTCTAGCAACCCTTTGAGCTCCCACCGAAAGCTTACCAAGTCTTTGGGAATCGATCGCTCTTGGGCCCCGTACTCTTTCCACAGCACTTTCAACTGTTCGAGTTCCTCACCCGGAAGCTGGATGTTGAAATTATCGTAGAGCGGCAGTGCTGGAAAAGCTTTGGTTTTAATCCGCTGCGAGACTGGCTTGCAAGTTTCACCGGTGTGCGCTTGCGTGGTGTTCTTTCACGTTCCCCTTTTTTGCTGTCAATCCGCCACCACAATAGAGACAAGTTAGCTGAGTTTTTCCCCGCACAACTCCATCAATGCCCGCCAGCTCTCCGCTGGGAGCAACGCCGTATTTTAGCCACATCTGTAAATAATTCTCCTTTAAGCAGGTTTTTGTAGGTGCACCCGCGTTTGAAGGATCGTAACAAATAAGCGAGGTGGGGGCTTCTGCCGGGCGGGGAGAAAGCGACCGACAACTGTAGCAAATCGATCGTCCGTTGGGGGAAAAAGCAGCCGTCACCATTCGGGAATTTCTTCAGGCGGCTCGCCCGATCGTGCTTGTGACAGTTGGTGGGGGGGTAACGGATTTTCTGGAGTTGGGGAAGCTGAATCAGGATAAGTAGTTTTCCTGACGTATCCAAGGGTGGAGAGGGCGGAGACGGCACCCCTTACTTGGTCGGGCCGCACTTCTAAGTATTTCTGCAACTGTTCTAAGTTGCGGTGGCCGCTGATTTCTTGAATAATCCGCAGCGGAATCCCGGCGTTGCTCATTTGAGTGAGTGCCGACCGTCGCAGGCTGTGAGTGGAAGCGCCGATGATGCCGACTCGTTCGCAGGCTTCTTGGAATAGGTGAGAAGCGGCTTCCGGGTTCATGTGTTTCCAGCGGTGGTTGAGGTGGCGGCTGGGGAACAGGTAGGGGTGCTCGGGATGTGAGTAAGTTTCCAACAGCAGTTTCAAATCTTGGATGATGGGGATGGTGCGGGTGCCGAGCTTGCCTTTGGTGTTGCCCTTGCGGATGACCATTTCAGATCTGATGGCACCGGCTGGGGTGAAGACATCGATGACTTTCAGGCTGCACGCTTCGGCTACCCGGCAGGCGGTGTAGAGGCAAATGCCGAACAAAGCGCGATCGCGCGATCCCTGCAAACCATCGTTAAATAAGAGTTCGATTTCCTCTTGAGTCAGGATTTTCGCTTGCCCGTGGCCTTCTATTTTCATGCAGGCGTGTATACTCGACCCGACAAAGCAAAAGTTTGCCGCACTTACTGCATTACTGCATCAGTCGGGAGTATTTCTTAATGCGGTGGTTGAGCGGGGTCAAGGGAAAAGAAGGGGCGATCGTGGATTCGGTTTTAAAGAAATCATGCTGCGAACCAACATTATTTCTGTACAGATTGAATCTATTTTGCAGCAACAGGGATGTTCGTCCATTTAGTTCTACGGTAAGGATTCAGGTCAAAAATAGTTGAGAGACACCGAGAAATATGGTAATATAGTCAAATGAGCAAAAAACCAGAGTTACCAGCACTAAAAATCGAAATAGTTGAGCAGTGGAGTCATGAGGAACTGGTCAAATTGGTGCTGACGCAACAGAAGCTCATAGAAAAATTACAGCAAGAACTCGAAAAGCTCAAAGAGAAACAGCCGAGCAATAGCTTTCACATCATCGAAACCCCCATCCAGCGATCTACTACAGAAATCAGAGAAAGCCTCTTCTGAGAACTCAAAAGAGTCAGAGTCCGACTCCAAGCGCAAACCAGGAGGACAGCGAGGACATATCGGCAAAACCCGAAAAGGATTTGGACGAGTAGACAGATATGAAATCAGCACTCCTGACGAATGTGAGGATTGTGGCAGCAGAGAATTAAGTGAGATTATTGGTTATAACAAGCAGCAAGTAGCGTGTTTAGTCGCCAAACCAATTGAAGTAGTGGAATATCAACGAGTCAAGTGTCAGTGCCTAGAATGTGGAGCAATGGTGATGGGAGCGCCAGCATCCGGGATAGTGCCAGGGCAAGACTTGAGCATCGACCTACAAGCACTATTGGTATGGTTAGGTAATTATGGGCATATATCCTATGAAAAGCAACAAGAATTTCTGCGAGAATTAGGTGGAATTGAAATTGGGATAGGCACATTACAAGCTACAAATGCGCGGGTAGCCGATGTTGTAAAGTCTGCCGTTGAAGACTTATGGAAATGGGCACCTTTACAAGCTAACGTCCATGTCGATGAAACCCCGTGGTGTGTCAAGGGAGTCAAAGAATGGTTATGGACAGCGACAGGTAAAGATTTTTGCTTGTTTCATGCTGCGGACACTCGAAGCCGAGCCGAATTAGAAACAATGCTCGGTTCGGAGTTTGCTGGAGTGTTGAGTTCTGATGATTTTAGCGTATACAACGGTGTGATTGTGGGAGCGCAGCAGAAATGCCTGGCCCATCTGCGACGACATTTTAAGAAAGTTCTTCTTTTTAGTCACGGTAACAATACTATAGTCGCCTCTGCGTTCTTGGAATTAATTGATGAGGCTTTTCGACAACATCGACAATGGCGCAAAAACCCTGAAGAGCTGCTGGATTATCACACTTGGGCGAGCGACTTTAAGACCAGACTGGCAGAATTGTTAAATACTTGGCAAGGTCATGTTGGTTATGCTGCTGGACTTTTACTGCGTTCGTTGCGTGAGAAAGCGCACCAATGGTGGTACTTTTTAGACCATCCTGAAATTTCCCCAGACAATAATTTGGCAGAACGTTCTCTGCGATTAGCCGTGACTAAACGTAAGGTATCTGGTGGTTCCCGTTCAATGTCTCGGTTTAAACAAACTGCTGATTTACTATCTGTGATTCAAACTTGTCGCTTTCAATGTAAAAGCGCAATGGCTTTTTTCCGTGATGCTCTATCTGCCCATTCTTGTGACTTATTTATGCCTTCTCTAATTCCCCAATTTCAGACCTGAATCCTTACGTTCTACGTTGCCAGAATGAAGATTCTTGCCACCGCTTTTCCATCTCGTAGTACATATGTCGCATTCTCAGATAAGTATTAAAATTACGTTCTAGTCCATTCTGATACTCAAAGAGTAATTCATTTTTATTACTGCTGTGATGTTCAATCAGAGCAACAGCAGCGTGACTTCCGGCAGTCAGAGAATGTCCTATACCCATAGATGAAAGCGGATCGAAAGCAGCAGCGGCATCCCCTACAGCTATCCAGTCGTCACCGACTGCACGGTCGAGTATGTGGGAGTGTGCAGGTTTTACAGCGAGGGGGTAAACAAAGGTTCCTCCCCAAGCGCGTTGGCTGGTATGCTTAGCTTTGGATAACAGGCGACCCCACTCATACTGTTTGTGAAGTTGCTGCTGTCGCATAATATCTACATCCGTCATCAACACCACGCTTAACTTGCCATCTGGTAGCCACGCAGAGTACCACCATCCTTCTGGAACTGACTCAATCAAAATTTCTTCAGTTTTAGGTTGATTATTTTCAAAATCAAGAAAAGCACTGATTCCTACTAGAGAGTCGCAGACAACAGATTTTGCTCCCAAGCGCTTAGCAATTCTGGATTGTCGGCCCGTTGCGTCAACTAGATAACGCGAGTCGAACTCGAACGACTCACCGGAATCATGACTGAGCTTCATACGCCAGCCCCCTCCCTCCAAATGCTCACCCTCAAGGCATTTGGTTCGCAAGAAGAGCTTACCCCCTTTGCTAAAAACCTGTTCTGCTAACATACAATCAAATTGTCTGCGGTCGAGAAGATAACCTTCGCCGAACTGGCTGAATAATGAAGGTCTAGAATTCAGTAAAGAATTTCCCCAAGCAGCAGAAATATTATAAACAAGTTTGTGATTATCTGCTAAAAAAAAATCTTTAACTTGCAGGTAATCCAGCAAAGGTAACAAACTTGCTGATACATTTTCGCCGACACGATTTTCCTCGTAAGCCGTTCGTTCAATAACCGCTACGGTAAGTTCCGAATAGAGACAAAGTGTCAACGCTAAAGCAGTCCCCGCAGGTCCCCCACCAATAATAGCGACATCAACGCCTTCGATCCGTTTCATCTTTAATTTCCTGCTAACTTCTCTCGATTGGTGATGGTTTTACAGACGATCGTAGGTAAAGAATCTCCTGTTATCGTCGTCACAAATAACAGGAGACTATCAACATCAATTAGAAGCGAACCCGCGTGCCAGCACGAGGAATCCTTTGCCGTTCTTCTTCGACCACTTCAATCTCGTTAAACATTTCCTCTTCAACTGCCAGATTCAGCGAGCGCAGTCGGGAAGACCGTACAGCTCTTTGATCGCTAAGACTCTTGAGATAAAACACTTGAACATCTGTACCATCATCATCCGGGCGGGTGGTGATTTGACTAATCGGCACAGATTGGTAATCAAACATTTCATTGTTCCGTTCTGTTTCCACCAGATAAGGAAACATCTGTCCGTTTGAGCCAGTATTTTTGTTACGGATGAACGCTAAGTACGACCATCCTTGGTTAACCATTTGTTTGTAACTGTTGACTCCCCGAATGAAATTCACCTGTAAACCTGCCGGAATACCTGATGCTGCTTGCGCTTCCTCCGTTTCATCCCCACCAAGCACATCCCAGGGAGCTTGCGGCGGCCACCAGTAGGAGTAATAAGTAGGCGGTTTAGGAACCATAGGGCTGCCTGTTTTATTGGTATTAGGATCTGTGAAATTGATTAATTGGATTGAACAGTTGAAGAAATCTGCCTGCCAGGGAATCGCCATCCGTTTCGTTAAATCACCCGGCTCACAACCACCGCCTTCACACTCATCACGACCAGGTGTAAGACCGTTTTGGTAGTCAACATCTTTTGACGCGATGATGTAAGAATCTTCGTAGAGCGCGGGATTTTGTGTCGTCCAAGTTACCTCAATGCCCGGACACTGAGGAAGTCCGACCACATTACCAACACTGGCACTATTTTTCTCATCAACACCAGGGAAAGGCTCAGAGTCGGGATAGTTTTTGAACTTCCCATCTGCCCATTGTTTGAGGAGAAAATACTGCGTTTGAGTAAGCGCCAGAAACTTTTCAATGTTGTCATTACTGACAGAATTGCTGCCAGAGTTGAGCGGCATCATTGGTACATTGTCGTTGCTAAATAAGGTGTATTGACGACTCTGTGGAAAGGTTGAAGGGTTGGGAGGTTCTGGTTGCCGGAAATAGGAAAAATATCGTTTTCGATTTGCTTTGTTGGCCTCAGAGGGATCTGAGAAGTCAAAGATATTGGAAGAAAAGGCAATCATAGATTGCACATTAGCCACCCAATGATAACCCGAAATCCGCTGAATAATCGGCAGGATATCGCGTTGATAGTTAGCTTGAAAATGCTCGCTCCATGCCCCATTTTTATACAGTTCTGGGACAAGATTAAAATAACGCACGCCGACATCAAACATGGTGTCATCCCATGTGGAGATGTTCGTGATTTCTGGGGCAAAATGCGGTGGGCCAACAACAACCCAGGCTTTCAGGGTGAATGGTTCTTCATTCTTTACAGTTATTGTGCAAGTGACTGACCCGTCCGAGATATCGTCATACCAAGTGTCAGCCCCTCCGTAACTAGAAAGTGGTAAATCGCCTCCTGATTTGCCAAATCCTCCCAGCACTAGCAGGCGTCCTGCACTATCTGTTTTTAGGTCGCCAAGCTTGTTAATGGGATAACCATACTTGGGACTTGGAGGTGGGAAATGCCCGTGTTTATAATCAGAGGGAATATTGTCACGACTAATTTCAATGCTTGCATGAGTCCCAGATATAGTCCGCGGACCGGGATCGATAATCAGGCTCTGACGATCTTGAGTTTCCTTGTTCCTGAGATCGACTCCCTGTGCTTGATAGCTATTCTTTTCTCCAAACAAAAGGTTGCCTTTATATTCTGAGAACTTGTACCAAGCCGCTTTTTTATTAGCCAGGTGTACCGTCCATACGATTGATTCCACGTCAGAGTTTTCTAAGGTAACTTCTTCTCCAGAACGATCTGGAAAATTAGGATTTTTACGATAGATCCGAAATTTTTGAGCTTGCCGTTTCACCTTTCCGGCAGCATCTTTAAAACTGCTAAAAGGTTCTTGCAGCCCGTTGCCATTACTATCGCACTCGATGGGCAATCCCCCAATTTGTTCGGGAGCCAGAAAAAAGTCAGTATCACTATTACCAACTCGAACAACTCCCACCGATGGATAAATTGAATAGGTATAGCTCATTTTCCTTCGTGATGCAGTACACCCTTAAGACGATTACCAGAGATCGATCCTGAATTTATGGAGAAAAAAGAAGCATCGAATAACAATTGAGTAATAGGGGTCGTGCGAGGGTGTAGCTGCTGCTTTGTGGCATCGCTTGTTCTACTTCTTCTTCTTGGTCTCAATTCCCCTAAAAATAGGGGCAATTACCCCCAATATTTTGCACCCACCTCAATGCCAAAGGATTAAAAATAGGCAAGACGATACCAAAGAAATTAGCGCGACACCCGCCTCAATTCTCCCGCAACTTTCCCCCGGTCAGCATGGAGTGCCTCTATCCAGCAGCAGCGCTCCAGGGATTCGGCCTCCCAACTTTTAGTTTGTTCATCAAATTTTGTGCCAATACTCAAATAGGTACAGGTGGCAATTCACATAGCGCCGCCTCAATACAATAGCAACTATCTCTCTTTATTTCTAATTTCCCATCAGATGTAGTCATAACAGAAGCCGACTCGGAGTGCTGCACCGATAGCGTTACCTCCTCCTGTTGGGCATCAACAACAATCTCTACAGACTCTACCGCAACGGATAACGCCATCATCTCACCCACAATGGATTCAACGTCCGCATTTTCCTGAGACTTTTCCCCTTCCAATTCCGTTGCAGTCGGTGGAGACGAGAATTCCATTTCAGTCCCATCCTCCCCCAAAAAATACTCCCTCAACTCCACCCGCAGAATTGCTCTTGCCTGGGAGATACGCTTGCAGACATTCTGGTAGGAAATATCTTGCTGTTGGGCAATTTCAGTATAAGACAGTTCCTCATAAAAGTGCAGGAGAAACGTCTCGCGCAGCCGGGTCGGTAAGCTATCAATCGCACGGCGAATCACAATCTTTTTCTCGGAGTTTTCCAAAGCCTTGGATGGTGTTTGCTCCGGGGTAAACAGTCCTTGCTCTTCAAGAGATGCGTATACTTCCATATTCTCAACTCGATTCGCACCGCGAGCGCGTTCTCGATAAATATCTACGCAGAGATTGCGAGTTAGTTTTGTCAGCCAAGCCTTAAAATTAGCAATTTCCCCGCCGTACCTTTGCACCTTTTCCCAAGCCTTGAGCATCGCCCGCGAGAGCGCATCTTCAGCATCGGCAGAGTTTCCACCCATCCACTTGATGCAGCAACGGTAAAGATGATCTCGATACTGCTGCCATTGCTGCCAAAAAACTTTAGTAGTCTGAAAAGAGCAATTCCATAGACAGGATGCAGTAGATGAGGCTACTGCTGAAAAATCTGACATAATATATGAACTGGTAGCTAAATTTATCAACTCGTAGCTGACCCTAATAGAATCGATTAAAAAAAAAGCTGCCATCTCTGTTCTTTTCGAGCGTCGGTATCTCATGCCAGCAACAATCTCACCAGAAATGGGCTAACAATGGGATACTCTTCGTCTCTTCCACCTCAAGCCTTATGCCAAAACATGTCCACCGCTCGAAAGACTATTCTTCGCTAAGCTTGTCAGGTTTATAGACTTTTAGCTCTTTTGGGTAGCTATCAATCCTGATGTGGAAAGTTGTCGAGTAAGGGGTATGGAATGAATGTCGAAAGATGAACTAGGTAACGGACGCGACTAACCTAACATCCTGAAAGGAGGCTGTCACAGAAAGTGTATTTATGTTAAGTAAATAAATATGAATTATTATTTTACCCGGGTAAAGAAATTCAAAATGCGAGCGCGTAACGTGCCTCCTTAGTGAGGTAGCAGAATAAGGCACCATCTCCGATGAAACTATAGCCTTTCTCAGTTAGGTAGGTACTTGGTAATGGGTAATGGGTAATGGGTAATGGGTAATGGGTAATGGTAATGGGGCGTCGGGCATCGGGCATCGGGCATGGGTAATGGGTCAGAAATTATCGCGCTTTGATTGCTAAAGATATCTCCACTTACCAATCCTGCAATTACTTATTACCTATTACCTATTACCTATTATCTATTACCGATTAGAGCTCGTACCTCATGTTACTGAGAAAGGCTATAGCGATCGCGATCGCCGCTTTCTAAATCCCAGACTTTGAGCGTGTTGTCGTAACGCCGCGAAAATAGCCCTTTTCCCGTTCAAGGTAATTGCGATCGCATTGATGCAGTCGGTATGACCCGTCAAGGTTTTAAGTTCTGTACCGGTTGTCAAATCCCACAACTTCAGCGTGTTATCCACCGATCCAGAGATAGTTAGGAGCCCCTGGGGGGTAACTGCTACTGCGATAACTCGATCGGATGACCCGTAAAGGTATTCAGTGCGATGCCACTGGTTAAATCCCACAGCTTTAGTGTTTGGTCGGACGAGGCAGAAATTGCTTTAAGTCGAGAGGGCGTGATGGCAACTGCCCAGACATCGCCCTTTTGTCCGCACTTGCGTCTTCAGCTCGCTCGAACGCAGCGCGCGATCGACCCGACGACACCGCGTCGTCGGGCCGCATTTACTGCATTACTGCATTGGTTTGGGGTATTTCTTAATGAGGCAGCGAGCGGGCTCAAGGGGAAAGAAGGGGCGATCGCATCCGAGGAGAGGGACAATAGCAATCCCGTTAAATGATAATGCTTGAAGCAGGCGGTAACAAAGAGAGAGTGTGTGCGCTCCGTTATTTAAGTATTTTCCCGCCCGATATAAGTTAGTTTCATGAATACTTGACTAATTGTTGAAATATCCTCAGTAAATATGCGGAAGTCTCTCCTGAAGAGCAGCAGCAAAACTCAAAGATTCAGTCTTTTGAGATGAAGAGCGGAATTATAAAACTCAGTAGTTTCCCGAATTGACTATCGGTCTAACTAACCTGATAATAACCATTATGAACAAGTAGAGCGCTTGAGTAAAACTAAGCGCAAGTAAAGATTCCTTTTACCTCGCTTAACAGCAAATCACTAAAAAATACCGGGTGCAGTAATGACTTTAACAAAACCGTTCTGCTTGCCTTTTGTCGAAACAAGTAACTCACAAAAAAGTTGCCAAAGTACAAATTTGGCTACCGCTCGATTTACTGTCAATCCCCCAACAGACAGTTTTTTCGACCCAACATTTAACAAAACAATTAATAATAAATAGCTCCGCAAGCGACAATCGTTTAAGGAGTAAAGAACAGCCTTAATAACTCTATCGAGCGAGCCGGCTACCCTCACGCGGGGAACGCAATTTCGATTGCCTTCTCCCCAAAAAGAAGTGAGGCATCAAAACTTACCAAAACTGCTATTTAACCCTCAAATCAGGAGTACCAGCGAGTGCCTTTAACAGACCCGATTGGAGAACCTTTAATAGAAGAAGTGGAATCCTTAATTCCCGAACTTGCCCCGACAAAGCACTCGCTCCTGCCAGGAATTAAAACTAACAAACCTTTATTATACCCAATTCCGGGCGAATCTGAAAACTCCGAACAACTTAACTTAATAGAAACGTCAAAAGGACTAAAATCCGAATTCAGTCGAGCAGAGGCTGATGCTTTTATTATTAACCAAACGAACGATATTAACAGCATACCTTCTGCCAACACCAGCCCTCTGATAACTAACAGCACTCTCAGGGATGCAACAAATTCAGAAGTTGACCCCCTGATTGGTAAACTCGACTCCGACTTAGGAGACCCCCTAACCAACCCGAATCGAATTGCCTCAAATAACTCGACTGATAATTTTAATAAATCTGCCATTGACGTACCTGCAATCAACTCGTCAATCAGCACCTCAGAACTACTAAATAAAACCACAACAGCGACAACAATAACTCCCGATAATTTACCAGTCAATCCAATAACTGTATCAAACTCGGCTCAATCTGAACCGAACCAAACATCATCCACAACTGCGTCAACATCCGATCGATCTGAGTTCAATAAAACCTTACCCGCAACTGTATCAACGACTGACACAACAGAACCCAACAAAACATCACCTACGATTACATCAACTCCTGACAAATCTGAATCTAATAAAACATTACTTGCGACAATATAGCAATCCTAAATCAATTGTAAAATATCTGGCTTCACCAATGCTGATTAAGTTGGTATTAATTTAGGCTTTTTATCAAACAAGCCATACATATTTAACTTGGGAAAGTTAAATATTTGACAATGAGTTACCAGCATAAATAGTTTTTTAATAAGTGGAAAACTTCTACAGAGATACCAATGTTTTCTCAGGAAATTTTTGCTGTGAAGCCAAATATCTTCTACAGGGTTTTGTTCAGGTGCATTAGGAGCAAATAATTCACATCTTATCAACCATTCAGATTTTTCTAAATTTTGATTAGCCAGGCTAAGATCATCTCGCATTT